>JAYVVA010000193.1:0-2017 GCA_043787435.1 Sphingomonadales bacterium
GTATGTGGTGAGGCCCGGGCCCAACCCGCAGGTAAGTAAAAAACTTGGTCACGCAGGGTTGTCCGGCGGTCTTCGGGCTACGCCCTCAAACCCCCAGGCAACCCTGCGTCACTAAGTTTTTTACTTACCTGCGGGTCGGGCCCGGGCCTCACCACATACTCCGCTCAAGCGGAGGGTGGGATGCCGGGCAGACACATCAACGACCAGCAGATGAGGTTATTTATGACGCTTCGCATCACCCATACGCAGCAGACCGCTGCCGCAAAGGCTGGCATCTCCATCGCCAGTGCACGACGGATCGAGCGCGATCCCACAGCTGCCAAAGCGAGCCGCGCACCGCGTATCTATCGGACGCGCGTCGATCCCCTCGCGGGCATCTGGGACGAAGAGATCGTACCCCTTTTGCAGGCGTCACCGGGATTGCGCCCAGTGACGATCTATCATGAGCTTTGTCGCCGCCTTCCCGACCGGGTCGATCATGCGGTTCGCCGAACGATCGAACGGCGGATTCGCGCGTGGCGCGCGATCAACGGCGCAGACCGGTCGGTTATCTTTCCCCAGATCCAGATCCCCGGACGCATGGGGTTATCAGATTTCACGGATGCTAATGGTTTGGGCGTGATGATCGGCGGTGTCCCGCTGCCTCACCGTCTCTATCATTTCGCCATGGCCTATTCGGGCTTTGAGCATGCCGAGGTCGTTCTGGGCGGCGAGAGCTACGTCGCCCTCGCTGCCGGTTTGGCCGCCGCCCTTGCAGCGCTCGGCGGCATTCCGCTCGAGCATCGTTCAGACAGTCTGTCGGCCGCATTCCGCAACCTCGCCGTTCCCGATGCCGAGGATATCACGCGTCGCTACGCCGCGCTCGTCGAGCATTACGGTATGGTCGCCACCCGCAACAACCGCGGCGTCGCCCACGAGAACGGCGCGATCGAGAGCCGCAATGGACACGTCAAGGTGCGCCTCGAACAGTCTCTCGAACTGCGCGGACACAGCAACTTCGATACGCTCGATCTCTATCGTGCCTTCGTCGCGGGCGTGGTCAGTGATCACAACCGCCGTCATCAAAAGATGATCGATATCGAACGGCCGCTGCTTAAGCCGCTGCCACAGGGCCTGCCCGTCGTCTGGGAAGAAGCCACGGTTCGCGTCACATCAACGTCGAGCTTTACCCTGCGCCAGACCTTTTACACTGTCCCAAGCAAGCTCATTGGTCACCGTCTGCGACTGCGTATCCATGACGATCATATCGACGTCTATCTCAGTGGATCCTTCCTCTTCACTTTGAAGCGCGGGCGCCGGCCAGTAAAAGGATCGGGGCGCTCGAGTACCCATGTCGTTGACTATCATCACGTCATCACCAGCCTGCGCGCCAAGCCCGGTGCCCTGGCTAATTTGAGCTATCTCGACGCGCTCTGGCCGCGACCCGCCTACAGGCTCGCATGGGAAGCACTCAGTGCTGTGCAGTCCGTACGCGAAGCATCGCGCACCATGGTCGGCCTGCTCGCTCTCGCCCATGATCAGGGTGTCGAAGGCGAACTGGCGCTCGCCCTCGACGCCGTCCTCGGCAGCGGCGCACTGCCCGATCTCGCCATCTTGCGCACGCGGTTCACACCGTCTGCCGCATCAGCTCCCGTCGTCATCATCAAGATACCGCCGCTGCGCCTTTACGATGGCTTGTTGCCCAACACGCAGATCGAAGGGCTCGCCGCATGACCGCAACCGATACCGCCCGGCTCCCGATGCTGCTCACAGAGCTCCGTCTGCCCAGCGTCGCCAGGCTTTGGCCCGCCATTACTGAACAAGCCGATCGTGATGGCTGGCCCGCCGCCCGCACGCTCGCCGCCCTGTTCGAACACGAGATCGCCGAACGCGCCCAAAGACGCACCCAGCGCCACCTCTTCGAAGCGCGCTTGCCCGTCGGCAAAACCCTCGACACCTTCGACTTCACCGCCGTCCCAATGGTCAGCAAAGCTCGCATCTCCGCGCTCGCACAAGGCGACAGCTGGCTCGAGACCGG
>JAYVVA010000194.1:0-1756 GCA_043787435.1 Sphingomonadales bacterium
GCCGGCCGCCTCGACGTCGGTACGGGTGAGCTGCGTGCGCACCGCGCGCATACCGCAGCCGATGTCGACCCCCACGGCCGCGGGGATGATCGCGCCATCTCCAGTGTGCGCCGGTGATCTCGCGGGCGATGTGGCTGAGAGAGCGATAGGTCTGTCCCTTATAGACGTACCCTCGATCAGTAAGCAGGACCTGGTGCGTTACATCGTGCCAGCTGCGCACAAGGGTCGTGCCGGGCTTTATCGTCGCCAGCGGCTCGCTCGTCAGCACGCCATCGCGCTCCAGCACGCCGGCAAGCTGTTTGAGCTCGCGCACGGTGGCCGCTGGCAGGTCGGCGGCGCGGCGGACCTGCAGCCGGTATGCGATGCCGAGCGCCATCAGCGCGGGGCTAACCGCAGGCGGCGCGGAGCGGCAGACTTGCATCCAGCGGTCGCGCGGCTGGGCTTTTGACATTGTTGCTAATGCGGCGAGTTCGTCAGTGGTGCGCGCCATGTTCACGCCACGCCGGGAGTTGCGGTGATGTGATAGCGGGTCACGTCGTCGGCTTTCGATTTGATGATGTCGCGGCCCTTCTTGCGCAGACCGGTCAGCGCCGCGCGTGTCGTGTGTGGGAGCCAGCCAAGCGATGTTGCCAGCTCGGTGATGCTCGCGCCGCCTTCGCGCTCGAGCAGCGCGATGAGCTGGGAAACCTTGGTGGGGATAGGGACCGATGCGAGCGGGGCCGGCGGTGCGCACATCGCCGGGAGAGCAGCGGGTTCAATCTTGCGGGGCGAGCGGGATTTTACAGCAGTTGCCATCGTGGGTGTCCTTGTCAGGAAACGCGGCGCCACTGCCGGTTCCCACTGCCCACAGCCCCGAGGGTCAGACCAGCAGGGCACTCGCCAGTCACCAGGACCGCCGCGACTCACGACACGACCAATGCTCCGTTCGAAGGCGAAGTCGAATGGAATGTCGGTATCGACCGACCCCAAGCCGCGAGATCGCATTGCAACCGATGCTGGGTCATTATGTAAAATTATCGCGTGAGCAGGGTTGCGGGGGGGTATAGTGATAGCTGCCATAAATTGCATTTGTGACCACACTGGCGACTAACTCGATCTCAACCACAAAATCCGTGGTCGACCGTCCTGACGGGCTGACCCGAGACAGCTTGCGACAAGTTGCAGACTGCCACCGCTTTGCTACTAAAGCGGCAGGGGGCCTTCCATGCATATTCATCTTCCAAAACCGTTGCACGGATGGCGCGAGTTTTTAGGTGAGGTTGGGATTATCGTCGTGGGAATCTTGATAGCACTCGCTCTCGAACAGGTCGTCCAGGGTGCGCATGAGCGGGCGATGCTGCCGTTCTGACAGATAAAGCCGCTGCACAAGTTCGTCTCGGTCCACGCCAATGTTCACAATCATTTCAACCTCGAACGTCATTTCGTCGACAGGAAGACATTCAAGGGGCGTCACTCTGCCGCCCAGGCAAAGTGGAGTTGACCGCCCGACTGAAAGAACCAGCTGCGCCAAACGGAGACAAGTACGCGTGGGCCTGACAGCACCAACGCGGACACCCGGGCAGCAAAAAGCCGCGACCCTTTTGGGCAGCGGCTTTGTTGACCTCGGAGTGGACTGTTAGGCGCAGACTGCTTTGTTCGGGCGACGACGATAGCGCATCGAAGCGCCCATCGTGCCGAAACCAACAAGCATCATCCCCAGGTGGCGGGTTCGGGCGCTGCGCTGGCCACGGGTCCGTCAAACGTGAAATTAGCTGTA
>JAYVVA010000195.1:0-3662 GCA_043787435.1 Sphingomonadales bacterium
GACCTTACACGCCGCTATGCTGCACAGCAACACATCAGTGTGGCATTGCAGCATGCGATTGCGTAAAGGGCTGCGACATTCTTCGTGTGGAGAGCCTGATATGAGCGACGTCGTCATTACCGCTGCCCGGCGCACGCCGGTCGGCAGCTTTCTTGGCAGCTTTGCTGCAGTCCCCGCACACGAGCTCGGGCGCGTCGCGATCGTCGCTGCGCTTGAGAGTGCAGGCGTCGAACCGGCGGAAATATCCGATGTCATCCTCGGTCAGGTACTGACCGCAGCACAAGGTCAAAATCCGGCGCGGCAAGCATCGATGGCCGCTGGCATTCCCCGGGAGGTTCCCGCGTTCGGCGTCAATCAAGTCTGCGGGTCCGGGTTGCGCGCCGTCGCTTTGGCTATGCAGGCAATCAAGGCTGGCGACGCGACCATCGTAATTGCCGGCGGCCAGGAAAGCATGTCGCTGAGCCCCCACGCCCAATTACTGCGCACCGGGACTAAGATGGGCAGTCTCGAGCTTGTCGACACGATGATCAAGGACGGTCTCACCGACGTCTTCAACGGCTATCACATGGGCATCACTGCCGAAAACCTGGCTGAACAGTATCAAATCACCCGGGAGATGCAGGACAGCTTTGCGGCACGGTCCCAAAACCTGGCCTCGGCTGCGCGCGCCAACGGGACGTTCCGTGACGAGATCGCTGCCGTGACGGTCAAGAGCCGCAAGGGCGACACGATTGTCGATAGTGATGAGTTTATTCGCGACGGCGTCACTGTCGAATCGCTTGCCGGGCTTCGCGCTGCATTCAAAAAGGACGGCACCGTTACTGCGGCAAATGCCAGTGGCCTCAACGACGGCGCTGCAGCTCTTGTGCTCATGTCCGCCGACGAAGCAGCTCGGCGTGGCTCCCCCATTCTCGCCCGGATCGCCGGGTGGGCAAGCGCTGGCGTCGATCCGTCGGTCATGGGAATCGGCCCCGTCCCGGCAACGCGGCGCGCACTTGAACGCGCTGGATGGTCGATAGGCGATCTCGATCTGATCGAAGCCAACGAAGCGTTCGCCGCGCAGGCGCTGGCCGTTGGCAAGGAGCTCGGTTGGGATGCAGACAAAGTAAATGTCAACGGTGGCGCTATTGCCATTGGCCACCCGATCGGCGCAAGTGGCGCCCGTATCCTGACGACGCTCCTGCACGAAATGGGTCGCCGGAATGCCAAAAGAGGCCTTGCAACCTTGTGCATCGGCGGTGGCATGGGCGTCGCGCTGGCCGTCGAGCGGGGCTAGAGTCCGCGACGCTCAAATCTCGCGCCGAGGCCGGTCAGTAGTTCATATTGCGACAATCCCGACGCCGCGCTTGCGGTCGGTAAGTCGTAATCGACACTGACCCAATCGCCCTCCCCCACGTCACTGCCGGTGACGTCGACCGCGACAAGATCCATCGATACGCGGCCGAGTAATGCGAAGCGGCCTTGCCCGCATGTTCCAGCGCCTGCAAATCCGCGCAGGTAGCCATCGGCATAACCGATGTTAAGGATCGCCACGTCGGTATCGCCGGTCGCCACGAAGCTCGCCCCATAGCCGACGCTCTCACCTGCTCTGACACAGCGCACCTGCACGACCTGTGCTTCGGGAAAAGCGACTTGTCTGATATGCCCGATCGCGTCGTCTCGCGGGATCCCGCCGTAAAGCGCCAGACCTGGTCGGGTCAGATCGAACGCATAACGGGTGCCGAGACAAATGCCTGCCGAGTTGGCAAGGCTGCGGCGTCGCGCGGGCACTGTGACGGCGCTGAAGGCTGCCAGCTGGGCAGCGTTCATGGGGCTGTCTTCATCGGCACGGGCGAGGTGACTCATCAGCGTATCGATGTGGAGCTCGTCGAGTATGCCGTCGGCTACGTCCTGCGCTGCGATTCCCAGCCTGTTCATGCCAGTATCGATCATCACATCGCAAGGTCGTCGCGTGGGTCGCCAGCGACTGACCTGTTCGGGTGTATTTAGCACGGGCCGAGCCGACGTGCCCAAAGCATAGGGCATGTCTTCAGGCCGAACGCCGTGAAGGACCGACACGCCGACGCCGGGAACGATCGGCGAAATTCCAGCCACCTCGGCCCAGTTAGCCACGAAAAAGTCCCGGCAGCCTGCCTGCGACAGCCTCTGCACGACAGCCAGAGCGCCGAGACCATAACCATCGGCCTTAACCGCCGCTCCACACGCAGCGGGACCACTCGTCGTTGCCAACCAGCGCCAGTTCGCGCTGAGGGCGTCGCCATCGAGGCGCAGGCGCAGGGGAGCATCCACGGGCGGCAATCAATCAAGCGGATTGCCAGCCCGCTCCTCAAGGAAGAACAGACTGACAAAGAACGCCAACACCACCACTACGACGGTGTACCACAACCCTGCGTAGGGATCGCCGCTCTTGATGACGATCAACTGTGAGATGAAAGGCAGAAATCCCCCAAAATAGCCCGATCCAATATGATAGGGCACCGACATTGACGTGTAACGGATGCGCGCAGGGAACATTTCAACGAGGATTGCGGCGACTTGTCCGTAGGTCATCGCTGACAGCCCAACCATGAATGCTACCGCAAGAATGATCTTCCACGGCTGCTTTTCCCGGGGATCCGCTTTGTCGGGGTAGCCTGCAGCGACAAGTGCTGCGGTGTAGGCTTTTTCGTCGAAGCCCGCGATCCGCTTGTGTCCGACGTTGATGGCGACGCTGCCCGACGCATATGGAGCGATCTTGGTATAACCAATGCCGCGCTTGGCCAGATAGCCGAGCGCTTTCGCGCAGGGTTGTTCCTGCCGAGCCGCGAAAATACTGAAGTCGCAATCGGGCAATTCGAGCCGAACCGGCGACGCAGCATTGGCGCGCGCGAGTGCCGGGTTCGCAGCGTCGGCCATCATGTGAAAGATCGGAAAGACGAGCAGTGCTGAGAGCGCATAGCCGGTAAGCAAGATCCTTTTGCGGCCGATGCGGTCACTGAGCGCGCCAAACAGCACGTAAAGCGGTGCAGCAAGGCAGGCGCCGATCGCCATGTAAAGCAGCGCATCTTCCTCGGTGAGCCGAGCGGTGTCTCGCAAGAAGGAAAGCGTTGCGAACTGCGACGTGTAATAAACAACCGTCAGCCCAGCCGCGACGCCGAACAGCGCAACCAGGACACGGCCGAGATTGCCGGGTTCCCGGATCGAATCGAGGATCGGGTTACGCGAGACAGTGCCAGCTTCCTTCATCGCTTTGAACACGGGGCTCTCGGACAATTTCATCCGGATGTAGAGCGAGATCGCCAGCATCGCGAGCGAAGCAAGGAAGGGAATTCGCCAGCCCCATGTCGCAAACGAATCCTTTGTCAGGTTATGCCGGCAGGTTAGAACGACGATTAGGCTGAGCAGGAATCCACCGACAACGGAGACCTGGATCCAGCTGGTGTACTGACCGCGCTTTCGTTCGGGCGCGTGCTCAGCAACATAGATTGCCGCGCCGCCATATTCTCCGCCGAGCGCCAGCCCCTGCAACAGCCGCAACCCGACGAGGAGCACCGTCGCCCATATTCCCGCACTGGCGTAGGTCGGGAGGAAACCAATTGCCGCCGTGGCACCGCCCATCAGTGTAATGGTAACAAGGAAGGTATATTTGCGCCCGATCATGTCGCCAAAATAGCCAAACACTA
>JAYVVA010000196.1:0-3802 GCA_043787435.1 Sphingomonadales bacterium
CCCTTCCGCATTGCGATGGTGTCGTCGAGTCGTGCGGTCGTTTCGGTGCCGCGCGATCGCGAACTGGTCACCGTTGCCCTTGAGGGTGTTGTGGTGCGAGTCATCGCACGCACAAAAACAATTGCCGAGCCGACAGCATTGCTGCCGCTTCCTGATGGGCGTGTGCTTGCTACAGGCGACAATTCCGACACGCTGCTTGCGCTCGCCGCTGACGGGCTTTCGGTCACGGAATACCCGATCCTCGCTTTTCCCGAAATTGCCACTTTGGGCCGGCCCAGGGGGCTCAATCCCAACGCCTTGGCAATGGGCGTCAAGGGGCGGCTGCTGGTAACGCTTGCCGGTGTCAACGCGGTTGCCTCGATCGATCTTGGACGTACGCTTGCCAGCCCGTCCGGCAGCAACGCGGTTGTCGTCGGCCTTGTGCCGACGGGCTGGTATCCTGATGCTGTTGTCGCCACTGGAGGGTATCTGGCGGTGGCCAATTTCAAGGGGTTGCCGGGCCCTAATCCGCGCGCGTGCCGTTACGGGCTTGGAACGACAAAGCTCGATGAAGCTCCCTGTCGCGCATCAGGGCAATATGTTTTGCAGCTTCAGGCCGGATCGCTGCTTACTGCGCCGTTGCCCGACGATGCGACGTTTAAGACGTTGCGGGCCCGAGTTGCCCGCAATCTGAAGCTCCCTACGGCCGCGACCGCGCAAGCCGCTGAAGCCGTGATGACTTCGATGCGGGGACACATCAAACACGTGATCTACATCGTGAAGGAAAATCGGTCTTACGATCAGGTGCTCGGTGACCTGAGGCCAGGCGACGGCGAAACCAAGCTGACGCTGTTCCCAGAACCGATGACGCCAAATCACCATGCGCTCGCCAAGCAATTCGTGACATTCGATCGCTTCTTCGACGCCGGCGAAGTGTCGGCAACGGGGTGGAGCTGGAGCACGCAGGCGCGGGCGGTGGATTTGCTCGAACGGATCACGCCGGTCGGCTACGCAAACAAGGGATTGGCGTACGAGGCCGAGGGAAGCAACCGGTTCGTCAACGTCGCGCTCGATGCAGCGGGTCGGCATGCCGCCAATCCCGACGTCCCCAACGATCCCGACCTCCTTGCCGGCACCGCCGATTTGACCGCAACCGACGCGCCAGAAGGTGGAGCAGGGGCCGGGACGTTGTGGGCGACTGCCATGGCCAAGGGGCTCAGCGTCCGCAATTATGGCTTCTACGGCGATCTGTCGCGCTACGCCAAGGAAGCGGGGCCCATACGCATTGCGCGCGAGCGCCACCCGTTTGCGGCGGGCCTGCGGGTGATGTGGGCCGCTGACAAGCGGCTCGATCCGGTAACCGACCCCTATTTTCGCAGCTTCGATCAGGGCTTTGCTGATTACTGGCTGGTCGATGAATGGAAACGGGACTGGCTTCCGCTCGTAGCGGCGAGGAAAACACCGCAGCTGACGTTGCTGAGAATTGCTCACGACCACTTTGGCGATTTCGACGAAGCAATCGACGGCGTGAATACGCCGGATCGCCAAATGGCTGACAACGACTATGCGCTCGGCCGAATTGCCGAAGCGGTGGCGAACAGCCCAGCCGCTTCCGATACGTTGATCGCCGTCGTCGAGGACGATGCTCAGAACGGCGCTGACCATGTCGATGCGCATCGCTCGATCGCTTATCTGATCGGGCCGGGGGTCAAGCGGGGAGCAGTGATTTCGACGCGCTACTCGACTGTTAACTTGATCAAGACGATTGAGCGACTGCTCGATTTGCCGCCCCTGGGCCTCAACGACAGCACGGCGTTGCCAATGGCCGATGCATTTGACGCTGCGCTGCTCGACAAGGCGTGGACCTATGCCGCTCAATGGCCACAGCCGCTCGACGCGACGGCACTGCCCAAACCTGTTGGACACCAGACCAGTACCCGTCCGGTTGGTGTCGCGCCCGAACGAACTGCAGCGTGGTGGTCCGCAGCCATGGTAGGTCAAAACTTTGCGTCCGAAGACCAGCTCGACACCAAAAAATTCAACGCGGCTCTGTGGCAGGGCATGAAGGGCAAGCCGAGCGCCCCGTGATCGTCGATGCGTTTGCCTGTCTCACGCGAGCCGCCGGCTCCGGAACGTAGGTTGGCTGTAACGAGCGCTGCCTAGCGGCATGTTTCGCCTCGGCAAGCGCTTCGTCGCTGCCGTGGACGTCGGCGCCCAATGCCAGAGCGCTCAGCATGCGCTCCGCGTCGCATTTGCGATTGCTTCTGTTATGATGCGGGCGCGTCACAAACTTGCCGTTGGAGAATTTGCCAGCGACTTACCAGCAGGTTCGATGCTTGCTGCAGACGTCGACATATCTGCCCTCAGTGGAATGCCGACTTGAGGGCAGTCGGCTTGGCTGCGATCGACCCGACATTGACTACACATCGATCAGAGCGCAGAAAACTTGGGGGGGGACTTCGGGCAATGACCAGTGGCCTGCTGCGAATGTTGGTCCTGGTCGCGGTCACGTTCGCCGGAACGATCGCTCAAGCCGCTGGGCCCCTTGCTCCCCGCATCGTCGTTCAGTTCGACATCGAACCCGCCGTCGAGGTCGCGGCATGGACGCCCGACGACCGTTATGTCGTGACCGGTCTCGGTCTGACCCGAACACTCACCATCTGGGATGCTGCGACCGGGATTGTCGTCGACCGTGCGAACATCCCGGCGTTGTCGACAACGGGTTATGAGGAGCTCCTGCGACTTACTTCGATCGATATCTCGTCTGATGGCCGAACAGCAACGGTTTATGGGGTGGCATCCCCCGTCAACGACGAGGCCGGCGCTGCCTCCCCGCGTGCCTATGAGGTCGATCTGTCCACGCGCATGGTCCGCGCGGCTGCTCCTCGCCCGTTGCCGCCCGGTACCGTTGGGCTGACTGGCTATAGTGCCCGAATTGCTGCGCTAAGCGCCTTTTATGAGGGTGATCCCAACATGACGCCGGCCGCCGCGGAGGCGCAACTGCCTTTGCTGCCACGCGCCCATCGAAAGGCGCTCTCACTGCGCCGCACCAGCGGCGCTTTGCAGATTGTTGGACTCCAAGGGGTTGTGCAATCACTGGGCGGAAAAACTGGAATCGGCTACAGCGATGCCGCTCTATCGTCTGACGGACAGCATTTGCTCCTCCTCATCGATCAGGATGTCAGGTCGGGCAGCGGTGCGGGCAACTCAGTCGTCCGTTTCAACATGGCAAGCGGTCGGACCGACGCCCCGCTTAAGTACGACGGAAACTATACCAACGTCGCATGGCTCGACAATGTATCGTTCCTCCTCCGGTCGGAAGGCCAGAGCACGGACCGCGAGGACGACACTGATCCCGACAACCGCGGCGCGCCGATTCCAGCGCTCGTCGTCAACGCGGTAAGTAGTGCTGCGACCTCCATACCCGCGCGGTGTTATATTCATTCGCTCGGCGGTGGTCGATTTGTCGGGGCCGATCTCGCCAATTGCCGCACGCGCGTCGGTGCCGGTCGTGGCATTGCAGTCTATGACCTCGCTCAGCGCACGTGGATACCGCTTACCGTTGCAGCACTGAAAGGGCGGCTGATCAACGACGTTGCCGTTTCGCCGGTCGGGCCGGCAATTGCGCTTATCGTCGTTGACGCCAAGGAACAGTACGAAGTTCTTGTGGTCGACCGTATGACTGGCGCAGCGATCGACGTCCTGTCCTATCCGCCTGGCCAGGGGATCGTCACGGCGCTCAGTTTTACGACCGATGGTAGTCAGCTGATTGTCGCAGCCAACGAGAGCGCAGCCGCGTGGAAATACGGATCGGACAATCCCC
>JAYVVA010000197.1:0-5300 GCA_043787435.1 Sphingomonadales bacterium
CCAGAAGACATTACCCGCGACATTCCCAACGTCGGCGAGGAAGCGCTCCGCAACCTTGACGAAGCGGGGATCGTCTATATCGGTGCCGAGGTCGAACCAGGTGATATTCTCGCCGGCAAGATTACACCCAAGGGTGAAAGCCCAATGACGCCGGAAGAAAAGCTTCTCCGGGCCATCTTCGGTGAAAAGGCTTCGGACGTTCGCGATACATCGCTTCGCCTGCCGCCCGGTGTTGCCGGAACGGTCGTCGAGGTGCGGGTCTTCAACCGTCACGGGATCGACATTGACGACCGTACCCGGGCGATCCAGGCTGAGGAAAAAGAACGCCTAGCCAAGGATCGCGACGACGAACGTTCGATCCTTAACCGTGCCAGCTGGTCGCGACTGCGTGAAATGCTGCTTGGTCAGACAGTCAGCGCTGCGCCCAAGGGCGTGAAGAAAGGAGCGGCGATCGACGCCGACCTGCTCGACACGATCGAGAAGTTTGAATGGTGGAAAATCGCTGTTGCTGACGATGCGCGTCAAAGCGATCTCGAAGCCGTTAAGGTGCAGTATGATGAGGCCGTTGGCATCATCAACGCCAAGTACGAAGATCGTGTTGAGAAGCTGGAGCGCGGCGATGAGCTGCCTCCTGGTGTTCTTAAGATGGTCAAGGTGTTTGTCGCGGTGAAGCGCAAGCTGCAGCCGGGGGACAAAATGGCTGGGCGCCACGGTAACAAGGGCGTCATTTCACGGATACTGCCCTGCGAGGACATGCCGTTCCTCGAGGACGGCACGCATGTCGACATCGTCCTCAACCCGTTGGGCGTGCCGAGCCGCATGAACGTCGGACAGATCTTCGAGACGCATCTGGGCTGGGCTGCGCGCGGTCTCGGCAAACAGATCACCGAAGCGCTTGAGACATGGCGGGAGGCCAACCCTGATCCCAAGGCGGCCAAACCACCTGAAGCAGTCCGCGAACGGCTGAAGACTGTGTATGGCGAGAAATATCATGCGGAAATCTCGGCCCGTAGCGACGAAGAGATCGTCGATATGGCAGGCCTGTTGAAGAATGGTGTGCCCATGGCAACGCCGGTGTTCGATGGCGCACGCGAAGCCGATGTCTCCGAGATGTTGACCCTCGCGGGCCTCGACACATCGGGTCAGGTCGAGCTTTACGACGGCCGCACGGGTGATGCGTTCGATCGCAAGGTGACCGTTGGGTATATTTACATGCTCAAGCTGCACCACTTGGTTGACGACAAGATCCACGCCCGTTCGATCGGGCCGTACTCACTCGTCACGCAGCAGCCGTTGGGTGGTAAGGCGCAGTTCGGCGGACAGCGATTCGGAGAGATGGAGGTGTGGGCGCTTCAGGCCTACGGTGCCGCCTACACGTTGCAGGAAATGCTGACGGTCAAGTCTGACGATGTCGTCGGCCGCACCAAGGTCTATGAGGCCATCGTCAAGGGGGACGACACCTTCGAGGCGGGCATCCCTGAGAGCTTCAATGTGCTCGTCAAGGAAATGCGGTCGCTGGGTCTCAACGTCGAACTCAACATGAATGACGTGATTCCCGACGAAGACGACGCCCAGACGGCCATCGCAGCGGAGTGACCTTGCAGAACGCGGTGATCTGTCGCCGCGCTCTCGCCAACCACCGCACCTAGACTTTTACCCTGCTGAGGGATGGAAAAAATGAACGAATTGACCAATTTCATGAATCCGGTCGCCAAGGCTGAGACATTTGACCAGATCCAGATCGGCATCGCGAGCCCGGAACGTATCCGTTCGTGGTCGTTTGGTGAAATCAAGAAGCCGGAAACCATTAACTATCGGACGTTCAAGCCCGAGCGCGATGGCTTGTTTTGCGCACGCATCTTTGGTCCGATCAAAGACTACGAGTGCCTGTGCGGCAAATATAAGCGCATGAAGTACAAGGGCATCGTTTGCGAAAAGTGCGGCGTCGAGGTTACGGTCTCGAAAGTCCGTCGGGAGCGAATGGGCCATATCGAGCTCGCGGCGCCTGTGGCACACATCTGGTTCCTGAAGTCTCTCCCGTCGCGAATCGGCCTCTTGCTCGACATGCAGCTGAAGCAACTCGAGCGTGTGCTTTATTTCGAAGCCTATATCGTCATCGAACCTGGCTTGACGCCGCTTGAGAAGTTCCAGTTGCTGACAGAAGACGAGCTTCTCGAGGCGCAAGACGAATATGGCGAGGACGCGTTCTCGGCTGGTATTGGCGCTGAGGCCGTGCGCCGCATGCTCGAGGAACTCGACCTCGAGGGTGAGCGCAAGGACCTTCTTGACGAGCTGGCAGTCACCAAGTCGGAACTGAAGCCCAAAAAGATCATCAAGAGACTGAAGGTCGTCGAGAGCTTCATCGATTCAGGAAACCGTCCGGAGTGGATGATCCTCGAAGTAGTGCCGGTTATCCCGCCAGAATTGCGCCCGCTGGTGCCCCTCGACGGTGGCCGTTTCGCGACTTCAGATTTGAACGATCTTTATCGCCGCGTGATTAACCGTAACAACCGACTCAAGCGCCTGATGGAGTTGCGTGCGCCGGACATCATTGTCCGCAACGAAAAGCGCATGTTGCAAGAGGCTGTCGACGCATTGTTCGACAACGGTCGCCGGGGTCGCACGATCACGGGCGCCAACAAGCGACCGCTGAAATCGCTGTCTGACATGCTGAAGGGTAAACAGGGCCGCTTCCGACAGAACCTGCTCGGCAAGCGCGTCGACTATTCGGGTCGTTCGGTCATCGTGACAGGGCCTGAACTCAAACTTCATCAGTGCGGGCTGCCCAAGAAGATGGCACTCGAGCTGTTCAAGCCATTCATCTACGCCCGTCTCGACGCCAAGGGGCTCAGCATGACGCTGAAGCAGGCCAAGAAGTGGGTCGAGAAGGAGCGCAAGGAAGTCTGGGACATTCTTGACGAAGTCATTCGTGAGCACCCGGTCATGCTCAACCGCGCGCCGACGCTTCACCGCCTCGGCATTCAGGCATTTGAGCCCGTCTTGATCGAGGGCAAGGCAATCCAGCTTCACCCGCTGGTCTGCTCGGCGTTCAACGCCGACTTCGACGGAGACCAGATGGCTGTGCACGTTCCGCTCAGCCTCGAGGCTCAGTTGGAAGCACGCGTCCTCATGATGTCGACCAACAACATTCTGAGCCCTGCCAACGGCAAGCCCATCATCGTGCCGTCGCAGGACATGGTGTTGGGGCTCTATTATCTATCGATGCTCAAGGAAGGCGAACCCGGCGAAGGAATGCTTCTGGGTGAAATGTCCGAAGTCCATGCCGCGCTTAACGCCAAGGCCGTGACGTTGCACACGAAGGTCACCAGCCGCGTTCCGCAGACCGACGAGGCAGGAAAGTCCTATCTCAAGCGCGTCGAGACGACGCCCGGCCGTATGCTGCTCGGCGAAACGCTGCCGAAGTCGCACAAGGTGCCGTTTGAAACGATTAACCGCCTACTGACCAAAAAGGAAATCGGCGATGTCATCGACATCGTCTATCGCCACACCGGTCAGAAGGAGACTGTGCTGTTCGCCGATGCAATAATGTCGCTCGGGTTCAAGCACGCGTTTCAGGCCGGAATTAGCTTCGGAAAGGATGACATGATCATCCCGGCTTCGAAGATCACCACCGTCAACGAAACTCGCGCTCTCGTGAAGGATTTCGAGCAGCAGTATCAGGATGGCCTGATCACGCAGCAGGAAAAATACAACAAGGTAATCGATGCATGGAGCCGCTGCGGCGACCAGGTGGCGAACGCCATGATGGACGAGATCAAATCGGTGAAGAAGCTGCCGAACGGCCGCGAAGCTCCGATCAACTCGATCTACATGATGGCGCACTCCGGGGCCCGCGGCTCGCAGGCGCAGATCAAGCAGCTGGCGGGCATGCGCGGCTTGATGGCCAAGCCGTCGGGTGAGATCATCGAAACGCCGATCATCTCGAACTTCAAGGAGGGTCTGACCGTCCTTGAATACTTCAATTCTACGCACGGCGCGCGCAAGGGGCTTGCGGATACGGCGTTGAAGACGGCAAACTCGGGTTATCTTACCCGACGTCTTGTCGACGTGTCACAGGACTGTGTCATTGTCGAACTCGATTGCGGCACCGAACGCGCGCTCGAAATGAAGGCGATCGTCCAGGGCGGCACAGTCATCGCTTCGCTCGGCGAGCGCATCCTTGGTCGCACCACTGCCGAAGATATCGTCGATACAAAGACGAGCGAAGTGGTCATCGCGTCGGGTACCTTGCTCGATGAGGCGATGATCACGCAGATCGAAGGTATCGGCACGCAGGCAGTCAAGATTCGCAGTCCGCTCATCTGCGAAAGCGTCGGTGGTGTTTGCGGCGCTTGCTACGGCCGTGATCTGGCACGTGGTACGCCCGTGAATATCGGCGAAGCTGTCGGCGTCATTGCGGCGCAGTCGATTGGCGAACCGGGGACCCAGCTGACCATGCGCACGTTCCACATCGGTGGTGCCGCACAGGTCAACGAGCAGTCAAATATCGATGCGATGGCCGACGGCACATTCGAGTATCGCGGTGTCCGCATCATCGCGGACAAGGCAGGCCGGCGGGTGTCGCTGTCACGTCAGGGAGAAATTGCGATCGTCGATGCCGACGGCCGCGAACGGGCAGTCCACCGCATTCCCTACGGCGCCTATCTCCTGTTCGACGACCGCGCACAGGTTAAGCAGGGCAACCGGCTGGTCGAATGGGACCCATTCACTGCGCCTGTCATCACCGAAACCGGCGGTATCGTGAAGTATCAGGACCTGATCGAAGGGCAGACGCTGACGGAGCAGGTCGACGAAGCCACCGGTATCGCAAACAAGGTCGTTACCGAATATCGTCAGGGTCGCACCAAGGAGGATTTGCGTCCGCGTCTGACCCTTCTAGGTGAGGACTCGGCTGATGCCGCCCGCTATATGCTTGCCATTGGTGCAACCCTGTCCGTCGAAGACGGCGCGACGGTTGTTGCAGGCGACGTGCTGGCTCGTGTCAGCCGCGAAGCCGCCAAGACGCGCGACATTACGGGCGGTCTTCCGCGCGTTGCCGAGCTGTTCGAGGCACGCAAGCCAAAAGAAAATGCAATCATCGCCAAGGTGAGCGGCCGTGTCGTCTTCGGCAAGGACTATAAAGCCAAGCGCAAGATCGGCATTCAGCCCGAGGACGGCAGTGAAGTCGTTGAATACCTGATCCCCAAGTCGAAGGTGATCGACGTTCAGGAAGGCGACTATGTCAAGCGCGGTGACAACCTTATCGGCGGATCCCCCGATCCGCACGATATTCTCGAAGT
>JAYVVA010000198.1:0-2095 GCA_043787435.1 Sphingomonadales bacterium
CAGCGGAGTCGCTCAATATTCTGGCCTTGTCGAAACACGCATGGGCACCGTGTAGCAAAGCTTCATCGCGCGCTGCGCTGCCGGCAGTTGTCGACGAGGACAAAACGAGTATCGGCGCGTGTCGTTGTTTGACGAGCTCATCGAGAAAGCCGATTCCGTCCACGTCGGGCATCGCAAGATCGAGCGTGATGACGGTAGGCAACAAGTCGGTCATCATCTGGCGTGCGGACGCGACGCTGGATGCGGCCCCGACCACCCTGAAATCACTGTGTCTGGATATGACACCTTCGAGGAGTGCACGGATCGTCAGCGAGTCGTCGATGATGAGAACACGGTACTTGGCCATGGTCGTCTCCCGACCAGGTAAACGGCCACTGGGCTTAGAAGTTCAGACGGTATCAGACGAGAAAAACATCGCCGGCGTGGATGCGATGAACGCTCCCGTCCGCCAGCCGCAGACGCAAAGCGCCATCATCGCTGAGACCATCAAATGCGCCATGCATCCGACTGCCGTCGGGCAATGACGTCACGAGCGGTGTGCCTAGCGGATGCGCGCGGTCGAGCCAGGCGACACAGATGCTGGCGAGCCCTGCCGTTCGCCAGATCGCGAGCCAGTCAGAAAACGCAGCGGCAAGCGCGGACATGGCAGTTTCAGGCGACATTGTTACGCCTTGAGCGAGAAGACTCGTCGTCGCTCGCTTCGGCAGGTCAGGCGAGTGCACAAGATTAATACCAACGCCGATCACCACCGCGTTGTTCTGACGCTCAAGCAAGATACCCGCAAGCTTCGCGTTGCCTGCCAAAATATCGTTTGGCCATTTCAGCGAGAGCCCAGCTGTACCGAGCGCATCGATCACGGCAATCCCTGCGACCAGCGCGAGTGTGGGCGCCGGTGGATCACTGGCGCACACCTTGATCAGTCCACTCGCGTACAGATTACCAAGCGGAGAGGCCCATTCTCTTCCCTGCCGTCCGCGCCCCGCGCTCTGACGTGCCGCAACTATCCAGTCGCCTTCGACAACGCTGCCAGTCGAAGCCAGTGCAAGCATATCGGCATTCGTCGAACCCGTTTCGACGACGCGCAATATCGTCAGAACAGAGCCTTTGCCGCGTTATTGGTGAGTACGTCGAGGTAGGGGATCAGCGGATAACCCAGCGCAATGACAACGGCTGAGGCCGCAATCAAGCCGTTTTCAACCCTGCTCGGGGGGGGCGCGAACGCAGGCGCAGCTTCATCAAAATACATGATCTTGATGATCTTGATATAATAGAACGCCCCAATCACCGACGCCGCGATCCCAAACAGCGCCAGCAAGACGAGATTGGCGTTGATAGCCGCCGAAAACACGGCGAATTTGCCCCAAAAGCCGAACAGCGGCGGTATCCCCGCAAGCGAGAACATGAAGATTGCCAGTGCTGCTGCGAGCCAACCATTCGTACGTGAGAGACCGGCGAGGCTGGCAATCGTCTCGACCTGCTTGCCACTGGCGTCGCGCATCTGAAGCACACAAAGGAAACTGCCGAGCGTCATAACGACGTAGATCGCCATGTACGTGAGGACCGACGCCGCGCCTTGCGGTGTGCCCGCGGCGAACCCGATCAACGCGAACCCGATGTTGTTGATTGACGAATACGCCAACAGCCGCTTGATGTTGGTCTGACCGATCGCCCCGGCTGCGCCGAGCAGGATCGATGCGATCGCCGAAAAGATGATGATCTGCTGCCAGGCGTGGCTTGCCGAACCCATTGCTTCCATAGCGATCCGAACGAACATCGCAATTGCGGCAACCTTTTGCGCGGTCGCAAACAACGTCGTCACTGGCGTGGGGGCCCCTTCGTAGACATCGGGTGTCCACATATGGAAGGGCACGGCGGATATCTTGAACGCAATCCCTGCGAACACGAAGACGAGGCCGAACGTCTGCGCCTTGGTCAGCCCGCTGCTAAACGCGCGCGCAATGCCGTCATAGCTGGTGGTGCCGGTAAACCCGTAAACCAAAGCCGCCCCGTACAGCAGAATTCCCGAAGCGAGGGCCCCAAGAACGAAGTACTTGAGTCCTGCCTCGGCCGACCGCTCGTCACGGCGCATGAAGCT
>JAYVVA010000199.1:0-2341 GCA_043787435.1 Sphingomonadales bacterium
GCGTGGTTGCTCGCTCTCAAACGGGGTGGTCGCATGCCAGAGATAAGAGGGGAACAGCACCAATTTGCCTGGTCGCGCCGCAACAACACGACGCGGCAGCATGTCGAGGTCCAAGAGAGCTTCGGGCACGCCAAAGGCCAAGGCACCGGCGTGGTCGTTCACAGCGATTTCGGGCGGTAGGTGGATGTAGGCGGCTGAGCTCAACCACCCCGCGGGATGGATGTGGCTGATGTGATTCCCCCGGCTCCGCAAGCGAACCGACCATGATCCTGCGAAGGCGAACCGGCCGCTGTTGCGGCGCAGGAAGGGATGCGTGGCATCTGTCGGCAACCCGGCCAGGCTGAGGCTCACGCCATCGGCGATCTTCAGCCTGAGCGCAGTGATGACCGAATCGGCCCTGTCAAACAAAGTGCCTCGCGTCTGGGTTCCGCCGCGCAATGATTGCTCGGCAGGATGTTCGAGCGTCCGATGGAGGAGCGAAAGCGCTTCAGCAGTCCCGGCGAGGTCAATGCCATCGAGATCGATTTCCATAACCAGCCGGTCGTAGTCCGCCAGCCAGTGTTCGCGCGGATCGGCGGTCAGTCTCCAGATAACTGTCAGGAGCGCCCATGCCGTCTGATCGTCGGGCGCAAGCTGTGTGGCAGTCAGCGCCGCTGACTCGGCCTTTGCGAAGTCGCGCGTCCGAACAGAAATTTGGGCGATTGTCGCATGGGCTGCAGCATTGTGCGGTTCAATCGCGATTGCCCCTGCCAACTTATCGAGAGCTGTCCTGTCTTCGCCCCGCCAGGAATGCGCCTGTGCAGCAAGAATGGTCAGGAGCGGTTCCGACCCAAAGCGCATCTCGGCATTGGCGACCAGTCCGAGGAGCTGTTCGCTGTCGCGCAAATCCTTCGCTACCCCAAGCGCCGACATCCAGAGCAGGCCCGAGCCAGGCGCCCGGGCGAGCGACTGGTGGTAAGCGTCGAAAGCTTCAGCGCGACGCCCGATTTGCGGGAGCAGGCGTGACAGCGTCTCGTGGGCATCGATGAGATCAGGGTGATCGGCGAGCAGGCTTTGATATTGAGCAACCGCCTCGTCGAAACGACCGAGGTCAGCAAGTAGGTGCGCCCGCATCGTCCGGGTCTCGGGCGCCCGCAAGCCGCCGTCCAGCGCCCGTTCTATCGCCACAATGGCGTCGTCAAGCCGATCGAGGCGCCGGAGTTCGACGCCCTTGTTGTGCCAAGCGACCACATCGCCTGGATTGCGTGCCAGTGCTGCCTCGCAGGCGCGCAAGGCCGCTTCGGTCGTCGCTCGGTCGAGCGCGGTCATTCGTCGCCGGTAACGTGCCGAACGTTACGGTTGAGGAAGGCTAGGATCGTCCGCCATAGATGCACGCTGATCCCGGGCCCTGCGAGGTGATGGGTTTGGCCAGGGTAGACCATCATCTCGAAGGGCCTGCCCGCCGCCTGCAGTCGGGCAATCAGCGCTGTGGAATTCTCGAACAGGACATTGTCGTCGGCCATGCCGTGGATCAGCAACAACGGATCGACGATGTTGTCGGTATAGGTGAGCGGATCTGCTCGGGCATACGCACCGCCGGGATCCTGAGGCATTCCCATGTAACGCTCGGTGTAATGCGTATCATAGAGTTCCCATTTCGTCACAGGCGCCGCGGCAACGCCTGCCGCAAACACGCCCGGTGCGCTCTCAAGCAGGCGCAGCGTCATGTAGCCGCCATAGGAGCCGCCGTAGACCCCGATGCGCTTGGCATCCACCCAAGGTTGCGATTTCAGCCAATCGACGCCTGTGAGCTGGTCCTGCACTTCGACTGACGACATCGCGCGATAAATCTGGTCTTCGAACGCCTTGCCGCGGTCTGGCGTACCGCGGCCATCGACCGAGAACACCGCCCAGCCCTGCTGAACCAGATATTGTTCGATTCCGCTCGCCCATGTGTTGGTCACCTGACGACCAGTACCCGGACCGCCGTAAACGATGACGAGGACAGGTGCTTTGACCCCGTCAGCGAGTCTGGGTTTGAGCAGCTTGGTTTGGAGAACCGACCCGTCGTTTGCTTGGATTGTCCCGAACGTCGCGGCAACATGGGCCGCGAGATACGGCGCATATGGATGTTGCCCCTCGATCCTGTTGTCGTCGATCCACGACAGCCGTTTTCCGTCGAGGTCGGCTAGATACGCCTGTTCGGGCTGACGTTGACTCGACCGCGTCACGATTAGGCGGCCGCCACTGGCGCTGCAGGTTTCCGTACGCGCGCCGCCCCGAGCGCAGGTCCAAGCGCCATTCTCACTCAGTTGCGCAATAGCGCCGCCGTTAATCGACACGGCATAAAGTTGCTGTTCGA
>JAYVVA010000200.1:0-2527 GCA_043787435.1 Sphingomonadales bacterium
CAACGAGGTCGACAACTTCGGAGCGTCGCAACTTGCTCCATGCGGCACCCGCGCCGAACACATTGATGGCAGTGAGTTGTCTGCTTTGCGGCTCAACGCTGTTGAGCCGCAATCAGCCAGCCGGGGGCGCCCATGATGTGCGAACTGATGTTCGGGCCGCTACGGTTCGGCGAGTTGCGCGCTAGGCTGCCCGCGATCAGCGCGAACAGCCTGACCCAGCGGCTGACAAGCTTTGAGGAGACAGAGGTTTTGAGGCACCGCCGCTTGCCACCCCCGGCCTCCGTTATGGTCGACAAACTGACACAATGGGGTTGTGAAGCGGCGCCGATGTTCCACATCATGGGACGCTGGGGTACCCGCTCACCCGAAAACGATCCATTGAGCCCGGCATCGCTGATGCTGTCGTTTCACACGATGATCGACCTCGAACGTGCGCGGGGCTTACCGCAAAGATCGGATTCCGGCTCGGGGCGCATGATTTCGTGCTCACTCTCGATGACGGGTAGTCTATAGCCACACGCGGTGACTTCGGCGCGGCGGACCTTGTTTTTACCCGCTCGCCGCCGGCGTTGGCTGCCGCCTGCCTATGGCGGCGTACCGCTTGCCGGTCTCGAAGCACTGGGCGCGCTCGAAATCGAACCGAATTGCGCGCTTGCCGAGCGATTTGTGCAACTGTTTCCGTTGCCCTCGAGGGCTTCAGGTGGTTAGGACGATTCCGTTTCACCGGAAGACCGATCATGACCAGCATTCCCAACGTTCAGCCTGATACCCGCACCGACACGGTGATGGCAGCGCCCGACCTTAAAGTCAGCGTGCGCGACATGTTTGGCGTCGATACCGACATGCACGTTCCCGCGTTCAGCGAAGCCGATGAGCGCGTCCCCGATCTCGACCCCAGCTACGTCTTCGATGGCGATACGACGTTGGCGATTCTCGCCGGGTTCGCTTTCAACCGTCGCGTGATGGTGCAGGGGTATCATGGTACCGGTAAATCGACACATATCGAGCAGGTTGCAGCCCGTCTGAAATGGCCGTGCATCCGCATCAACCTCGATGCCCATATCAGCCGTATCGATCTCGTCGGGCGCGACGCGATCGTGCTCAAGGACGGACAGCAGATCACCGAGTTCCGCGAGGGCCTGCTGCCCTGGGCGCTCCAGACGCCGACAGCACTGGTCTTCGACGAATATGATGCTGGTCGCCCGGACGTCATGTTCGTGATCCAGCGCGTTTTGGAAACCGAAGGCAAGCTCACCTTGCTCGATCAAAACCGTGTCATCCGGCCCAATCCGTGGTTCCGGCTTTTCGCCACCGCCAACACCGTAGGCCTCGGCGATACCAGCGGGCTCTATCACGGGACTCAACAGATCAATCAGGGACAGATGGACCGCTGGAACATCGTCGTCACGCTGAACTATCTGCCGGCCGCCGTCGAAGCACAGATCGTGCTCGCCAAGAGCGGCGAGTACGACCATGCGGGCGGCAAGATCGAAGTCGACAACATGGTCAAGGTTGCCGAACTGACGCGGCAAGGTTTCATGAACGGTGACATCTCGACCGTCATGAGTCCAAGGACCGTCATCACGTGGGCGCAGAACGCTCTGATTTTCAAGGACGTCGGTTTTGCCTTCCGGCTGTCGTTCTTGAACAAGTGTGACGAAGCCGAACGATCCCTCGTGGCCGAATATTACCAGCGCGTGTTCGGCAAGGATTTGCCCGAGAGTGTGGTGGGCAAATCGAATTGATGTCTTTTTCGCGCCGCTCACCCCCGTTTTTTACCGATTTTCGCGACGTATGACGACTTTATTGCGGAATGCGCTTGCGTCCCTCCGTCCTGTTGCGCATCAAGCGCCGGTCTAGGGCGTGGTTCGCGCCTGAAAGCGGGAGGAAATATCATGGTAGCCAAGACCGGGGGAATTCACGCACCCGTCAAAGTTTCGGCCGATCTCGAAGCGATCATCGGCAAAGGTCCGATGCCACGGAGTGAAGTCACCAGCAAAATCTGGGACTATGTGAAAACGCACAAGCTTCAGAAGGAAGGCGACAAGCGCACGATCGTCGCCGACGAAAAACTGAAAAAGATTTTCGGCAAGGCCGAATGTAGCATGTTCGAGATGACCAAGTTCGTCTCGGCGCACCTGACCAAGGCTTAATCGCCGCGACACCCCCGGCGGTGCGCTGACCTGAAGTCGCGCATCGCCGTGCGGGAATGTCGCTTGTTCGAGCGCTAGTGTGTCAGCCCCTCGACATCGACCTTATCGACCCATTCCGGATAAAAAGCAGGTTCGCGGTTTGACCAACCGGGTGCCGTTGCGGCTGCTTCACTGATCGACTGGAGCAGCAATCGTCGTTTTTGGGGATGGAGATGCGGCAAGGCGGCGGCTGCGCAGAATGCGCCTGGAAGCCAAGGTCGAGCCGCCGCCCCGATGAGGCGTTCGTAGAGAAAACGATAGGCTGGAAAACTCGAGAGCCGGTCTTGACCGAGGTCAAACGCCGACATCGTGACCAGCGGCGCCATAAACGGTTC
>JAYVVA010000201.1:0-2958 GCA_043787435.1 Sphingomonadales bacterium
ATCCCGGCGTCGCAGCAATCGCGCCACCGCGCGCCGCCGCGATCTATAACCTCGACATCCTCGCCGACAGCCTCGAGGATTCCGCCGACAACATGACGCGTTTTGTCATTCTCGCTCGGGTTGCGCCCAGCGCGGTTTTACCCGACGCCGTCATGACGACACTCATGTTCGAAGTAAAAAATATTCCTGCGGCGCTCTACAAGGCAATGGGGGGTTTTGCGACCAATGGGGTCAACATGACCAAGCTCGAGAGCTATCAACGTGGCGGGCGCTTTGCCGCAACCGAGTTTTTCGCTGATATCGAGGGTCATCCCGACGATCCTTCGGTGGCGCGTGCGCTCGACGAGCTCGCCTATCACTCGAAATGGGTGCGGTTACTCGGGACGTACCCGGTCATGCGCAAGCGGGGTTAGCTGACCCAGGACTTCAACAGGCTATGCGCGATCGCAAACGGCGGCGGCGCCTTGAACAGGGCTGCGGGATCGCCCGCAAGCGCAGCGATCGCTTCTTTGCGGCTTACCCACATCGCGTGCTCGAGCT
Source organism: Sphingomonadales bacterium (assembly GCA_043787435.1). Taxonomy (GTDB): domain Bacteria; phylum Pseudomonadota; class Alphaproteobacteria; order Sphingomonadales; family Sphingomonadaceae; genus Sphingomonas_O. The sequence goes on from JAYVVA010000201.1 coordinate 541, forward strand.
CTTTTGTGTCAATCGTGATAGCGTCGGCAAGCGCTTCGGCAATACAGGCGATCATAAGCTGCGCACCGCCGAACGGCCAAGGTTGGCTGGCGACATAGTGCACTGCTCCGCACGGCACCCCGGCTTCTTCCATAATCTCGCGCCGAACGGCCTCTTCGATTGATTCGCCGGGTTCCAGAAAACCAGCGAGCGCTGAATAGCTGCCAGGGGGAAAGCGTGGTTGGCGGCCGACCAGAGCCTTGCCGTCATATTCTGCGAGCATGATGACGACCGGATCGGTTCGCGGGAAATGTTCCGTCGAACAGGCGTCGCACTTGCGCCCCCAACCCGCACGAAAAAGTGTAGTCGTCGATCCGCAACGCGGGCAGAATCGGTGCGTGTTGTGCCAGCTGATAAGACTCAACGCGGTGCCGAATATAGCCGCGTCCTGCGCGGTCAGCATTCCGAGCGCACGGAACATTGCCGGGGAACGCATGACGGACGGCTGGTCATGCCGCACAATTTCGGCAAAGTGTGGACGTTCTTCGGCGACCCCCAGCAACACGAGTTCGGCATCCGCCGCCACCGTCGCCAGACTTCCCCAAACGAGGCTGCCTTCTTGCGAAATCTGCGGCGCCAATTCGTCAAGGATCAGCACCCGCGCCCGCCAGTCACCGAGCAATCCGGCCAACGCGCCGGGATCGCTTCGAAGATGATCGACCCGGTCGAGCGTGCTGCCAGTAAAGCCGGTCACAGGCTAGCGTAGATGTTCTTGCCGAAGTCCTTGCCGAACGGAAGCGCTTCCGGCGGCATAAACTGGACGAACCCGCTCGCGCGAATGCGCCTGGTCGGGTCGACCCAGGCGATCGTACCGGCAGCCCCGCCCCAGCCATAAGTACCGATCCCGGCCCCCAGAGGGTCAGACTTCAGCGTCACCCGGCCGCCTGCGCCGAACCCCTGGCCCACAATACCTGTGCCCTCGGTCGAAACGCCCGGATGGAGCAGGTTCGACATGGCCAGCGCGACAGTTTTTTCAGTCATCAAGCGCGTCCGCCCAATGGCGCCTCGGCCTGCCAGCATCAACAGAAAACGGTCGTAGTCGCGCGGGCTCATCACAAGTCCGCCGCCACCGAGGGGCAGGTTCGAAGGATCCGCAAATGCCGAATCCGTCGCCGAATCGATCGGGTACAGCTTGCCACCGACAACCCCGTAATTTGTGGTCAGACGCGGCATTTCAGACTGCGGCACGACAAAGAAGCTCGATGTCATGCCGATCGGTTCGAACAGCCGGGTTCGCAGAAACTTCTCGAATGGCATCCCGCTCACGACCTGAATCACATAGCCAAGCACATCGAGCCCCGCCGAGTAGCTCCAGCGCGTATCAGGTTCATACATCAGTGGCAGCGAGCCGATCCGTTTGGCAAACTCCTCCAGACTGGGCGCCGGATCGACCTTGGGGAGGTTCGGCAGGTTCTTGTGGCTGACCAACGCGCCGATCAAGCCAAGCCGCGCATACTCTTTGAGGAGCGCGCCTTTGCTCGTTATAATGTAGCCCAGTCCCCCCGAGTGCGTCATGAGGTGCCGGATCGTCAGCGGCTTCGACGCGGGTCGAGTGTCGAGGCTCTTTTCTGAATTGATTGCTACCATCGGCTTGGCAAAACCGGGGATAAAGTCGCCGACGCTCTGGTCGAGCCGCAACTTGCCCTCTTCAATAAGCATCATCGCTGCCATTGCTGTGATCGGCTTCGACATCGAATATACGCGGTACAAGCTGTCGGCATCGACGCCGCGCTTGCTATCGAGACCGATCGTACCGGCAAACATCAAATCGGCATTATCAGTGCCACGCGCAATCGCGGCAGCCAAGCCCGGCAGTTTTCCAGACGCGACATAGCCGTCGAGGAGTGCCTGAACCTTTTCCCATGATCCCGCATTCGTCCGGGTAAAGGCAAAGCCCGGCGATGCGGCCAGCGCACTGGCAAAGGCCGCTGACGCCAGAAACTGTCGTCGACCCAGACCAGTGGCGAAACCAGCAGATTCCAACATTACGCGCTCTCCCTCATCGCGACGGCCGCCGCCTTAGCAAAAAGCGTCGGCAGGCCAGCCAGCTCCAGCGTCGCTTTCGGCCACCATTGTGCGCCCGGTGGCAAAACGCAACTAGAACTGAAACTGGCCGCGACTACTTCAAGCGTCAGCCGGAAATGTGTGAAGACGTGCGTTATTTGACCCAGCGTCATCCCTAGATGCGTTCGGCCGGCGGAGCCTGACACAAGCGGCAGGAAAAATGCCCTCCGGTCCTCAGTATCGCTGACCTTGGAACTTTCTGATGCGCGAACAAAGAGCGTGGAGGGCAACGCCATCATTCCACCGAGTAACCCATTTGGCGGATGCTTTACCAAGAGAACGTGGCTGTCCCGTTCAATCCACCAGGCCGTCGCC
>JAYVVA010000202.1:0-2567 GCA_043787435.1 Sphingomonadales bacterium
AAACCATACGAAGTCGATCAGCACACCCTCTACATTGGCGCTTCGGTCGGTACCGCAGTCGGTCCACGTGACGGCCGATCGGTCGAAATGCTGATCCGCTCTGCCGACCTCGCACTTTACCGATCGAAGGACGATGGCGGCGGGGCCCACAACGCTTACGAACCACAGTTGCATGCTCACGCCGAGGAGCGGCGAGTCCTTGAAATCGCGCTCCGCAAAGCACTGGAACGGCAGGAGTTTCATATCCACTATCAGCCCGTTGTGAGCAGCGAAGGCGGCGTGATCGAGGGGTTTGAGGCGCTTTTGCGTTGGAACAGTCCTGAGCTGGGCAACGTCAGCCCGGCTCGCTTTGTTCCAGTAGCGGAGGAGGCCCGCCTTATCGGTCCGATCGGCGAGTGGGTGTTGCGCTCGGCGTGTGAGGAAGCAATGCGCTGGCCCGACACGGTTCGGATTGCTGTTAACGTTTCAGCAGAACAGCTCGCCGATTCCAATTTCGTGACGGCGGTCATATCCTCGCTCGCGCACAGCCGCCTTCCGGCTCACCGTCTCGAACTCGAAGTAACGGAAAGTGTATTTATGCGCGAAGGGACCGGGGCCGTGGCCGTCCTCGAAAAGTTGCTCAAACTTGGCATCCGTCTCGCCCTCGACGATTTCGGGACGGGCTATTCATCACTTGGGTATTTGTCGAAAACCAAATTCTCGACAATCAAGATCGACCGCAGCTTTGTGCAGGGCGCAGCAAAAAATGTCCCGGAAGCCATGGCGATCATCCGAGCGGTCGTCGCCATGGCGGACAGTCTGGGAATATCGACAACTGCGGAGGGTGTCGAAAGCGATGCCGAGTACCAGCTCGTTCGTCGCCTCGGCTGTCGCAAGGTGCAAGGGTATCTTTTCGGGCGCCCGATGGTCCCAGCGGACGCGCTTGCGCTGTTCGATGGCACAAAGCGGCAAGTCGCCTGACCGTTCACGACCCTCCAGAAGGGATTGCACGCAGGTCAACTGCGGATTAGGGGCGGCAATGGTGCAGGAGTGTAGCTCAGCTGGTAGAGCATCGGTCTCCAAAACCGAGGGTCATGGGTTCGAGTCCCCTCACTCCTGCCAAATAAGCCAGTCATATTGGACCTTCTTCGCGCGCTTGTCATCGCTGCGCCGCCGCGCTATGCGGCAGCCATCGCGACATCGGCGAGCGTCTCTTTCCGCATCAGGCGGGGCCGAGCGGCTGTCCGGTGACGCATCGTAAGGATCAGACAGTGGCACGCACATCGCCCGGTGAGTTCGTCAGACAGGTTCAGGCCGAGACTAAGAAGGTCGTTTGGCCGACCAGCCGCGAAACGATGATAACGACGATGATGGTCGTGCTGATGGCAGTATTGCTAGCGGTTTTTTTCTTTGCCCTCGACAGTGTGTTCAGCGGGATCGTTCAGTTCCTGCTGGGCTTTGTTGCTAAAGCATAACGGCCTCAAAAGCCAACGGATCGAAGGACTTATATGTCGCGCTGGTATATCATTCACGCCTATTCAGGTTTCGAGAACAAGGTTCGCGAAGCCATTTTGGCGGACGCAGCGCGCTTGGGCCTCGAGCCCTTCGTCGAATCTGTCGAAGTTCCGACCGAGACGATTACTGAGGTCCGGCGTGGTAAAAAAGTTCAGTCGGAACGCAAATTCTTCCCTGGTTATGTCCTTGCCAAGTTGAGCATGACCGATGACGTGTACCATCTCATCAAAAATCAGCCCAAGGTCACTGGATTCCTGGGCAGCAGTGGCAAGCCACAGCCAATCACCGAGGCCGAAGCCGCGCGCATTCTGAACACCAAGGAAGAAGCCGCCGCTGCGCCGAAGCAAAAGATTAAAGTCGACTACGAAATCGGCGATTCGGTCAAGGTTCTGGAAGGACCGTTCGCGAGCTTCAACGGTATTGTCGAAGAACTTGATTTCGACCGCAGCCGCGTGAAAGTGAGCGTGTCGATCTTCGGACGCGCGACGCCGGTCGAACTTGAATTCGAGCAGGTCGAGCGAAGCAAATAGTCCCGGGCGCTGTTCGCTTTTCACGTCATGGCTGCGGCAGGAAACTGCTGAAAATTGGGATACGCAGCGGCTTGGATCAGATCCCGTCATAAAACAGTCAATCGATGGGCGACGGCGACACGCGCGCGGCACTTCGCTCGCGAGTTTTGCGATCGCGGCGACAGATAAGGCCGCTCGCTCGGTCGTCCACACCAACCACGGGCCGTAGGTCATCTCAAAGCAGGCTGCTGACTTTTGAAGCTATTTGGTGGAGTTCTTCCGGAGCAGCGTTGCATGTTTGCGTTTTGATCGGCGCGCCGTTAGGGACGCGCGTTCCGTTTTCACGGGGCCGCGGGAGGCTTTGGCTGTTTGACCGCTAAACTTGAAAGAGAGTTATACAAAGATGGCAAAGAAGATCAGCGGGTATATCAACCTGCACGTTTCCGCCGGCGAAGCCAAGCCGGCACCGCCTATCGGCCCGGCTTTGGGTCAGCGCGGCGTGAATATCATGGAATTTTGCAAACAGTTCAACGCGCAGACTGGCGATACGGAAAAGGGCACGCC
>JAYVVA010000203.1:0-1745 GCA_043787435.1 Sphingomonadales bacterium
GGCACCGCAGGAGGGGCAATCAGCCTCGGAGGCAATGCCTATCTCGGCGCGATCATCAATGCCGTAAGCCAAGACAATCAGTCGAACCTGCTGTCGACGCCGTCGGTGGTCACACTCGATAACCAAGAAGCCAAAATTCTTGTCGGCCAAGAGATTCCGGTCACGACCGGCGAAGCGCTATCGGGCAATTTCGACCATGCGTTTCGCACCGTTCAGCGCCAGAACGTCGGCATCCAGCTCGAAGTTAAGCCCCAGATCGGCGAGGGCGGATCCATCAAGCTGTTCCTGCGGCAGGAAGTTAGCTCGATCGCGGGCGCCGTTACCAATAACTCGTCCGACCTGATACTGAACAAGCGTGAAATTCAGACGACGATGACGGTTGACGATGGCCAGATCATGGCGATCGGCGGCTTGCTGGACGATAACGAGCGCCGCACATTGGAAAAAGTGCCGATTCTTGGCGACATACCGTTGTTTGGCGAGCTGTTCCGTTCGCGCAGCAAATCACGCGGCAAGACCAACCTGATGGTCTTCATCCGCCCGACGATCCTGCGTTCGGCTGAAGATGCGCGGGCGGTTGCCGAACGGCGCTACGGCTATGTACGCGCGCAGCAGCTGATCGCCAATCCTGATGCCGAGCCTTCAATCGATGAACTGCTTAGAGATTACATGGGGATTGCGCCGCCGATCCCGGTCGCCGCCGGAGATCCCCCCGCGGACAACGGGTCGGCGCCGCCACCGCCGCAGATTAATGAGTCCCGGACGATGCAAAGGATTCACCCCCTCCTTGCGAAGCCGAAGAAACGGCAATGAGCGCCGCCGACACCCTCGCGCTTGCGCCGCCGTACCCGGTGCCGTTACCATATGCGTTCGCGCGCAAGTTCGGCGTCGTGTTGCAACCAGGAGACGACGGACGGCATACTATTGCGCTGCGGCGCGATGCCGACCCTCTAATCCTGATCGAAGTTCGTCGATATCTCGCGCAGCCGTTCGGGGTGGTGCAGGTCGATGCCTCAGCGTTCGACCGCTTGCTGTCCGATCATTATATGACCGACGGCGAGGCCGCGGCAGTCGCAATGGGGGCACAAGCGATCGACGCATTGGCGAGCGGTATCCCGAGTGCGGAGGATTTGCTCGACACGGCCGACGATGCTCCTGCAATCCGCCTGATTAACGGTATCATTGCCGAGGCCGTGCGGCAGGGCGTGTCTGATATTCATATCGAGCCCTATGAGAGCGGCCTGGTCGTCAGGATGCGCGTCGATGGCGTGCTTCGAGAGACTTTGCGGATGCCCGCGCATGTTGCCCCCGTTATCGTGAGCCGGGTCAAAGTGATGGCCAGACTCGATATTGCCGAACGACGGGTGCCACAGGACGGGCGGATCGGGTTGACTTTGGGCGGCAAATTGCTCGACGTCCGCGTTTCAACCCTTCCGAGCCGCGCAGGCGAGCGGGTGGTGCTGCGCATCCTCGATAAGGACAATGCCGGTATCGATCTCGAAATGCTCGGGATGTCGCCGGAAACCTACGCACTGCTGCGCCACGCCTTTTCGGAGCCCAACGGGATCATCCTGGTCACCGGCCCGACGGGGAGTGGAAAGACAACGACGCTTTATGGCGGCCTCAGGCTGCTCAACGATGGCAGCCGGAACATCCTGACGGTTGAAGACCCGGTGGAATATGCCGTGGATGGCGTCGGTCAGACGCAGGTCAACCCGAAGGTCGGGCTGACCTTCGCCGCAGGA
>JAYVVA010000204.1:0-2542 GCA_043787435.1 Sphingomonadales bacterium
GAGCCCGAGCCCGTCGTCGAGCCAGCAGCGGTTGTCGAAGCTCAAGTTGAAGCGCCGGTCGCTGAACCTGCACCCGCGGCTGCCGACGCCGCGCCCGAAGCTGTCGCCGATCAAGCGCCCGCTGTGGCTGCACAGGTTGTAGAAGCGCCGGCGCAGGCGGTTGCCGAGGACGTACCCGCCATCGAGGCACCCACAGCGCCCGAAGCCGTCGAGGACAAGACGGCTGCAGAAAAGACGACAGAGGCTTAAGTCTTGGATCCGCGCCGCCCCGTCACGCTCGCCGCCATCGCTGGCGCGCACGGCGTGGGCGGCGAGGTCAAGCTGAAATTCTTTACCGACGACCTTACTGGCTACACAAGCTTTAACGATGGGGCGCTGACGCTCAAGTCGCTGCGCGGCAACATCGCGCGCTTTGCTGAAATTCTGGATCGCACAGCCGCTGAACGCCTGCGTGGCACCGTGCTTACCGTTCCGCGTGGTGTGCTTCCTCCGCTCCCTGACGGCGAATATTATCACGCCGACCTGATCGGTTTGCCTGCGGTGTCCACCGACGGCACGGACCTCGGCTATATCGTTTCCGTCGAAAATTTTGGCGCGGGTGATGTGATCGAAATCGAGCGACCGGACAAAAAGCGCTTCATGGTCCCGATGCGTCCCGACATCGTACCCGAGTGGGGCGAACGCGCGGTTATCGACGCGGCGTTCGTGGAATAGTGCACGCCGTCTTGATCAACACATCCGCACTTCATGACTTGTATTGGCGGCGCCCGTGCCCCGGTGCGACGCTCAAGGCACCGTGCCGTCTTTTCCGCTGGCCACGCCATTGACCTTTGCTGCCCAAATTCTGACCCTTTACCCCGAGATGTTTCCCGGTCCTCTGGGAGTATCGTTAGCGGGGCGGGCACTGCGGGACCAGAAATGGTCTTGCTTACCGATCCAGATTCGCGATTTTGCAACGGACAGGCACAAATCGGTTGATCACACGCCCGCAGGCGGCGGTGCTGGGATGGTGATGCGTGTGGACGTGCTTGTCGCGGCCGTTGATCACGTCCTCACGACCCACTCGACCGCACCGGTTGTTGCCATGACACCACGCGGAACGCCCCTGACACAGGCGCGCGTTCGCGAACTGGCTGGTGGTCCCGGTGTCGCGATCCTTTGTGGCCGTTTTGAGGGCATCGACGAACGTTTGTTCGAAGCGCGCCCGCACATTGAACAGATCTCGGTTGGCGACTTCATCATGTCTGGCGGCGAGGTTGGCGCCTTTGCTTTGCTCGACGCTTGCATCAGGCTCCTGCCCGGCGTAATGGGCGCGCCCTTGAGCGGGTGTGACGAGAGCTTCGAGACGGGGCTGTTGGAATATCCGCACTACACCCGACCCGCAGAATGGGAAGGGCGCACGATCCCTGAAGTGTTGCGATCGGGGGATCATGCGAAAATCGCAGCTTGGCGGCAGCGTCAGGCGGAAGACGATACACGGTTACGCCGACCGGATCTTTGGGAGCGTCATATTGACGCTCGGGTTCGATCTGCCTCTGACGCGCGACGAAAGAATAAGGATTAAATGGGGCATGAACCTCATCCAGACGATCGAAGCCGAAAACATCGCCAAGCACACGGCCAAACGCGCCATCCCTGAATTCCGTCCCGGTGACACGTTGAAGGTCGGCGTCCGCGTTGTCGAAGGCGAACGGACCCGCGTTCAGAATTATGAAGGCGTGTGCATCGCACGTTCGAACAGAGGGATGGGGTCGAACTTCACGGTTCGCAAGATTTCGTTCGGCGAGGGCGTCGAGCGCGTTTTTCCTCTTTATTCGCCCAACATCGACAGTATCGAAGTTGTCCGCAAGGGCGCCGTGCGCCGTGCCAAACTCTATTATCTTCGCGGTCGCCGCGGCAAGTCGGCGCGTATCGCCGAACGCCGTGACACACGCGGCGATCACGGTTAACATTGAACAAACTACGCTGAGATTTCCGATATTGCCGTCACCCCGAACTTGTTTCAGGGTCTTCTGGTCCGCACGAGCCGCAGAGTTCATGGACGGGTGGGTGCTGAAATGATTTCAGCATGACGGCAAATGGGAATGATGATGTTGAAATGGGCGTGTGCGCTGGCGGTTGTTGTATCGGTACCCGCTTTGGCTGACGAACATCCCGCCCAGAAACTGACCCTCGAACGCGTATTCGCGTCACCCAACCTCAGTGGCTCGGCGCCTCGCGCGTTCAAGCTGTCGCCGGATGGCAAGCTTCTCACCTCCTTGCGGCCGCGTGCCGACGACCGTGAGCGCTTCGACCTATGGGCTGTCGACACCGAAACGGGAGCGTCGCGCATGCTGCTGGATTCGACCAAATTCGGCGGGCGTCAGTTGTCCGAATTCGAAAAGATGCAGCGGGAGCGGGCGCGCATCGGCGGTACGCGCGGGATTGTGGCGTACGATTGGGCCGCCGACGGCAAGTCGCTGCTGGTCCCGCTCGACGGTGACATCTATCTTGCGAGCCTCGATGGGAATATCCGCCGCCTGACGAACACGCCGGGGAGCCA
>JAYVVA010000205.1:0-8244 GCA_043787435.1 Sphingomonadales bacterium
CCGAGACCAAACTCGACAAGGCGACGCTGAACAAGATTGCGGCACTTATAGATCCTGCGTTCAAGGATCGAACGCGGCTGGTGGTAACCGCCATGCTCAAAGGCATGATTCCGCTTTTTGAGAAGATGGAACCGGGGTTGCGGGCAGGGCTTGCCGAATCGCTAGCGCGTCGTTTCACACTAGCCGAACTGCGCGAGCTCACGGCGTTCTTTGACACGCCCACCGGGAGCAACTTTGCCTCGCAACAAATGCTACTGTTCATGGACCCGGCGGTGATGGGGCAGATGCAAACGCAGATTCCAAAAATTACCCAGGCAATGCCAGCACTCGTCGGCGACGCACTCAAAGCTACGGCGGGACTGCCAAAGCCCAAGAAATATGCTGATTTGACGCCGGCAGAACGTCGCGAGCTTGCAACGCTGCTCGGCATAGACCCCACAAAGGCGAAACGATGATCGACCAACGCGTTCGCTTGGCCGCCGAGGGCATGTACCGACCCGATATGGAATCCGATGCCTGCGGCGTCGGGTTGATCGCCGCCACTGACGGACGGGCATCGCGCCGCGTCGTGGCGTCGGCGATCGAGGCACTCAAGGCAGTGTGGCATCGCGGCGCCGTCGACGCTGATGGCAAGACCGGTGACGGTGCTGGCATTCACATCGATCTGCCGCTTGCTTTCTTCGATGATGCAATCATTGGCAGCGGGCACAAACCATCCCCGAACCGTCAATTGGCCGTCGGGATGATCTTTCTGCCACGCACTGATCTCGGCGCGCAGGAATCATGTCGAACCATCGTGGAAAGCGAGATCATCGACGCGGGCTACGCGATCTATGGATGGCGTCAGGTCCCGGTCGACATCTCGGTAATCGGCCGCAAGGCACAATCACTGCGCCCAGAGATCGAGCAGATCATGATCGCCGGCCCGGCCGCCGATGCCGCGAGCGTCGAAGAGTTCGAAAAGAACCTCTATCTCGTCCGCAGGCGGATCGAACGCCGCATCATTGCTGCACAGATTCAGGGATTTTACGTCTGCTCGCTGTCGTGCCGGTCGATTGTCTACAAGGGACTTTTTCTCGCTGAGAGCTTGTCAGTGTTTTATCCCGATCTAACCGACGAGCGGTTTATGTCGCGTGTCGCCATCTTCCATCAGCGTTATTCCACCAACACTTTCCCGCAATGGTGGCTGGCTCAGCCATTCCGTTCGCTTGCCCACAATGGCGAGATCAATACGATCCGCGGCAACAAGAACTGGATGCGTGCGCACGAAATCCGGATGGCGAGCCTGGCTTTCGGCGACTCCTCCGACGATATCAAGCCGGTTATCCCGGCAGGCGCGAGCGACACGGCTGCGCTCGATGCGGTGTTCGAGGTCATCTGCCGGTCAGGGCGCGACGCCGCGACCGCAAAGACGATGCTTGTTCCCGAGGCCTGGCAGGACAAGGGCGACATGCCGCAGGCTCACAAGGACATGTACGCCTACCTAGCAAGCGTCATGGAGCCCTGGGACGGTCCTGCCGCGCTCGCGATGACCGATGGCCGTTGGGCCGTCGCGGGGATGGATCGTAACGCACTGCGTCCGCTGCGCTATACCCTCACCAATGACGATCTCCTGATTGTCGGCTCCGAGACCGGGATGGTCGTTGTTCCCGAGGCGACAATCATTGCAAAAGGCAGACTTGGCCCCGGCCAAATGATCGCCGTCGATTTGCACGAAGGGAAATTGTTCCACGATTTTGAGCTGAAGAATAAACTTGCCGCCGAAGCACCCTATGGAGAAATGGTGGGTGACTTCCTGTCGCTGAACGACCTGCCGTTGCTCGAAGACTGCCCCGTTTTGATGACCCGCGCGGAACTGACCCGCCGCCAAGTAGCCGCGGGAATGACGCTCGAGGACATGGAGCTGATCCTGTCGCCCATGGTAGAAGACGCAAAGGAAGCTGTCGGCAGCATGGGCGACGACACGCCCCTCGCCGTTATTTCCGACAAACCGCGCCTGATTCATCAGTTTTTCCGACAGAATTTTTCGCAGGTCACCAACCCGCCGATTGACAGTCTTCGCGAGCGGCAGGTCATGTCGCTCAAGACGCGCTTTGGAAATCTGGCTAACATCCTTGATCAGGACTCGGGGCGCGACCGCGTTCTGGTGCTCGACTCCCCGGTCCTGTCGAACGCCGACTGGGTGCGGCTGAAGGGTCATTTCAAGCCGGTTGCTGCGGAGATCGATTGCACGTTCGAGGTCGATTCTGGCGCCGACGGCCTGCGAGCCGCGATTGCGCGCGTCCGCAGCGAAGCCGAACACGCCATCCGCGAAGGGAGGAGCGAATTATTCCTCACCGACGAGAGTGTCTCCGAGCATCGTGTGGGCATTCAGATGGTACTCGCCGCGGCCGCCGTGCACACCCATCTCGTGCGAAAAGGGTTGCGCTCCTACGCGAGCGTCAACGTGCGCTCGGCAGAATGCCTGGACACGCATTATTTCGCGGTGCTGATCGGTGTCGGTGCAACCACGGTGAACGCCCACCTGGCCGAATTGTCGATCGCCGACCGCCATGCGCGCGGCTTGTTCGGCGACATCACCTTGCACAAAGCCGTCGACCGCTATGTGTACGCCATCGGCGAGGGTCTGCTTAAGATCATGTCGAAAATGGGAATCGCCGTCATCTCGAGCTATCGGGGCGGCTATAATTTCGAGGCGGTGGGGCTGAGCCGCGCGCTCGTCGACGATTTGTTCCCGGGGATGCCTGCCAAGATTTCGGGCGAGGGATACGCCTCACTTTATATCAACGCTGCCGAACGACACGAAGCAGCCTTCGACATGGGCGTGGCAACGCTGCCCATCGGCGGCTTTTATCGCCAGCGCGCCGGGGGCGAGGCCCATGCCTATTCCGCGCAGCTTATGCACCTGTTGCAGACTGCGGTCGGTACGGACAGCTATTCTACCTACTTGCAGTTTGCGCGTGGCGTCCGCGACCTCCCTCCCGTCTATCTGCGCGATCTCCTCGAATTCAACTACGCCAAGGAGCCTGTGGCGATCGACCAAGTCGAGGCGATCACCGAAATACGCAAAAGGTTTGTCACGCCGGGCATGTCGCTGGGGGCACTAAGTCCCGAGGCGCACGAGACGCTGGCGATTGCGATGAACCGCATTGGCGCAAAGGCAGTATCGGGCGAAGGCGGCGAGGACTCTGCGCGCTTCAGACCCTATCCCAATGGCGACAATGCCAATTCGTCGATCAAGCAGGTCGCGAGCGGGCGGTTCGGCGTGACGGCCGAATACCTCGGCTCGGCCGAGGAAATCGAGATCAAGGTTGCGCAGGGGGCCAAACCCGGTGAAGGGGGGCAATTGCCTGGCTTCAAGGTCACAGAGCTCATTGCAAAGCTGCGGCACTCGACGCCGGGCGTGACGTTGATCTCGCCTCCGCCGCATCACGACATCTATTCGATCGAGGATCTGGCCCAGCTGATTTACGATTTGAAACAGATCAACGCGCGCGCGCGGGTGTGCGTGAAGCTGGTTTCGTCAGCGGGCATCGGCACCGTTGCTGCAGGTGTCGCCAAGGCACATGCTGACTGCATCCTGATCGCCGGCCATGTCGGCGGCACTGGCGCATCCCCCCAGACCAGCATCAAATATGCTGGAACACCGTGGGAAATGGGCCTTTCCGAGGTCAATCAGGTACTCACGCTCAATGGCTTGCGTCACCGCGTCAAACTGCGGACCGACGGCGGTTTGAAGACAGGCCGCGACATCGTGATCGCAGCGATTCTGGGCGCAGAGGAGTTCGGGATCGGGACGTTGAGCCTGGTCGCCATGGGATGCATCATGGTCCGCCAGTGCCATTCGAACACCTGTCCTGTCGGCATCTGCGTGCAGGACGAACGGCTGCGCAAGAAATTCACGGGAACACCCGAGAAAGTCATCAACCTGATGACTTTCATCGCCGAAGAAGTCCGCGAAATCCTTGCACGACTGGGCGTAAAATCGCTCGATGAGGTAATCGGGAGAACCGAGCTGTTGCGCCAGGTTAGCCGAGGCGCCGAACACCTTGACGACCTCGACCTCAACCCGATCCTCGCCAAGGTAGATGCTGACGACGACCAGCGCCGCTTTAACGTGCCCGGCGGCCGCAATCCAGTCCCCGACGGCCTCGACGCGCAGATCCTGCACGACGCAAAGCCGGTGTTTGAGCGTCGCGAAAAGATGCAGTTGACCTACACCGTGCGCAACACGCACCGCGCGGTCGGAACACGCCTGTCCGCAGAGATCACGGCGCTTTACGGTATGTCATCGCTCAACGATCACCATGTCCAGGTCCGCCTGCGCGGCTCAGCGGGGCAGTCGCTTGGCGCATTCCTGTGCAAGGGAGTGACGCTCGAAGTGTTCGGCGACGCCAACGACTATGTGGGCAAGGGACTGTGCGGGGGGATTATTACCTTGCGCCCGATGGTGTCGTCGCCGCTGGAGACACAGCTGAACACGATTATCGGCAATACCGTGCTGTACGGCGCCACAAGCGGAAAATTGTTTGCCGCGGGACAGGCGGGCGAGCGCTTTGCCGTGCGCAACTCGGGCGCCGACGTCGTAGTCGAGGGCTGCGGTGCCAACGGCTGCGAATACATGACGGGCGGCACTGCCGTGATTTTGGGCGAGGTTGGAGAAAATTTCGGCGCTGGTATGTCCGGTGGAATGGCGTTTGTGCTCGATAGCGATGAGAGTTTTTGCGCGCGCGCGAACGACGAGACGATCACTTGGAACCGCCTGTCGTCGCGGCACTGGGAAACCAAATGCCGCGCGCTGATCGCAGAACATGCGCAGGCGACCGACAGCAAATGGGCGAACGCAATTCTTGACGATTGGGATCGCTGGCGCGGCCATTTTTGGCAAGTGGTGCCCAAAGAAATGCTCAACCGCCTGCCCTGGCCGCTCGACGACATCGCGCAACTGGTGGCGGCGGAGTAATTGTCGACCGGATCACCGCGGTATTGCCATGTGGAGGCCGTTTTGATGCAGCGGGGGACTCAGTGAACAGCCGTCCGCTTGTTCCCTGCACGAGCTCATCGGCTAATAGCCGGGCCGATCGGCTTTATGAACGGGTTTCATTCGATCCGCATCGACCGATGGACTAACGCGCACGTCACGCTAAAGCCTGACCCGCATGTGGCTCATCCACCAATTCCCGCTCTGTCCTTTTTCTCGCAAAGTCCGGCTACTGCTGGGCGAAAAGGGCGTCGGGTATGAACTCGTCCTTGAAAAGCCTTGGGAACGACGCGACGAGTTCATCGACTTGAACCCCGCCGGACAGACCCCGGTCATGGTCGAGCAGGAACGCGGAACCAAACTGATTCACTCGGGGGCGATCTGTGAATATTTCGAGGAAACGGTCGAAAAATCCAGGATGATTTCCGGGACCGCGACCGACCGTGCGGAGATTCGTCGGTTGACAGCCTGGTTTGACGAACAGTTCCATGGTGCGGTCACGGGTCCGTTGCTTGGCGAGCGCATGTATAAACGCATCGTCCATCGGATGTCGCCCGACACCACAGCGCTGCGTGAGGCGATGAAGGCCGCAAACGAAATGCTCGACTACGTCGATTGGCTGATCGATCACCGCAATTGGCTCGCGGGATCGGCACTCAGTCTGGCCGATCTTGCTGCTGCCGCACATATTTCAGTTGCCGACTATCTCGGCGGCATCGACTGGCGCGCGCACGAGCAGACGCGCAACTGGTATATGGGCCTGAAGTCGCGGCCGAGCTTTCGCCCGTTGCTGGCGGAACGCATGGCAGGAATCGCGCCACCGGCCGATTATGACAAGGTCGACTTTTAGGCGGCGATCGCCGTCACGAAATAGTCGAGCGACAAGCTTTCGGTGAGCCGCGCGCCCCGTAGAGGATCATAGGCAAAGCCGGTGGTGTCGATCACCCTCAATCCCGCGTCGCCTAACATCGTCGTCAGCTCCTCGGGCGACACGAATTTTTCCCAGTCGTGTGTGCCTGGCGGAATCTGACCCAGCCCTTCACCGACCGTGATCATGGTAAGGCGCGAGCGCAGCGTCCGATTGGGCGTCGACAGGACCACCAGTCCGCCATCGGCCAGCGCGCGCGCCAGCCCGGCGGCGAACGCACGGGGATCACTGACGTGCTCAATTACTTCGAGCGATGTGACCAGATCGAACTGGTCGGCGCCGACTGCACCAGTGTCGCCTGCACGATAGTCGATCGACAGACCCACGCTCGCCGCGTGAGTTCGCGCTGCCGCGATGTTTTCGGGAGCTGCATCGACCCCTGTAACGACAGCCCCCAGCCGAGCCAGCGGTTCACACAACAGTCCCGCGCCGCAGCCCATGTCGAGCGCACGCTTGCCCGTTAGCGGGTGTCGCATTATTTTATCGCTACCGAAATGCCGGTCGATCTGGCGACGGATATAGCCGAGCCGCACCGGGTTCAGTCGGTGAAGCATTGCCGAACTGCCTTTCGGATTCCACCACTCGGTGGCTAGTTTGCCAAAATGGGCGGCCTCGGCCGGGACGATAGTTGCGTTGGGCATGCCCCCTTCCTATCAGGACAGCCGCCAGAAACAAAAAAGACCACATCAAGGGGAATTCGCCAGGATCATGGCGCGGATCGTAATGAAATTCGGCGGAACGTCGATGGCGGGCACCGAGCGTATCCGTAGCGTCGCGCAGCGCGTCAAACGCGAGATCGAAGCCGGAAACGAAGTGGCTGTCGTCGTCTCTGCCATGGCGGGTGAGACGGATCGACTAATAAACTTTTGCCGCGAAGCATCGCCGCTGCACGATCCGCGCGAATATGATGTCGTCGTTGCAGCAGGCGAGCAAATCACGTCGGGCTTACTGGCGATTGCGTTACAAGCGCTCGGCGTCCGGGCACGGAGCTGGCTCGGGTGGCAGATGCCAATTCGTACAGATGACGCGCATGCTAAGGCCCGGATCGAAGACATCGACACAGCGGCCCTCCGCGTCGCCATGGCAAGTGGCGAGGTCGCGGTCATCCCGGGCTTTCAGGGAATGGGACCCGGCAACCGGATATCGACGCTGGGACGCGGGGGTTCCGATACGTCGGCTGTCGCGGTGGCCGCCGCCGTGAAGGCGGACCGCTGCGACATCTATACTGACGTCGACGGTGTCTACACGACTGATCCGCGCATCGTACCGCGTGCCCGTAAATTGAAGCGCGTGACCTACGAAGAAATGCTCGAACTCGCGAGCGTCGGCGCCAAAGTGCTGCAGACCCGATCGGTTGGCCTAGCTATGAAGGAAGGGGTTCGGGTGCAGGTGCTGTCGTCGTTCGACAGTCCGACTGATGCCCCTTGCGCAGATAAATTGCCCGGCACGATGATCGTCGGGGATGAGGAATTAGGAGACGATATGGAACGCCAACTCATCACCGGTATCGCTCACGACAAGAATGAAGCGAAAATCACGTTGACCAGTGTCCCCGACAAGCCCGGCGCGGTCGCCAATATCTTCGGCCCGCTCGCCGAGGGATCGATCAACGTCGACATGATCATCCAGAACATTTCGCACGGCACCGGCTCGACGGACGTGACATTTACGGTGCCCTCGTCGGACTTTGTCCGATCGCTCGATCTGCTCGGCAAAACAAGGGCTGACATTGGTTATGACGAGTTGATTCACGACACGCGCGTCGCCAAGATTTCGGTGGTCGGTGTCGGAATGCGCAGTCACGCGGGTGTCGCCTCAACGATGTTCAAGGCACTCGCTGCGCGCGGCATCAATATTCAGGCAATTACGACGTCGGAGATCAAGGTCAGCGTCCTGATTCATGAGGACGAAACCGAACTCGCGGTACGTGTGCTGCATACAGCTTACGGTTTGGACGCGTCCGATCCCCTCGAAGAGCCGGTGTCTTGAGCCCTGCCCTCGCCGCGCTGATGCGGCGCGGCACCGATTTTTTGGGCTGTGAACTTGCCATCATGTGCGGCGCTATGTCGTGGGTCAGCGAACGTCATCTGGTATCCGCCGTTTCGAACGCGGGCGGTTTTGGTTTGATTGCGTGCGGCGCGATGACCGCCGATCTGCTGGATACCGAAATCTCCGAAACCCAAAAGCGCACCGATAAGCCGTTCGGCGTCAACCTCATCACGATGCACCCCCACCTGATGGAGCTTATCGCGCTGTGCGGAACGCACGGTGTCAGCCATATCGTGCTGGCGGGGGGGCTGCCGCCGCCGGGCGCACTCGATGCAATCAAGGCGAC
>JAYVVA010000206.1:0-2830 GCA_043787435.1 Sphingomonadales bacterium
GCATCTTTCTCGACGTACTTACGGTATTCGTCGAGCGTCGTCGCGCCAATGCAGTGCAACTCACCACGGGCGAGTGCAGGCTTAATCATGTTCGAAGCGTCCATGGCGCCGTCCGTTTTGCCGGCACCGATCAGCGTGTGCATCTCGTCGATAAAAAGGATTATTTGTCCCTCGGCAGCACGGACTTCGTCAAGAACGCCCTTCAGTCGCTCCTCGAACTCGCCGCGGTATTTGGCGCCTGCAATGAGGCTGCCCATGTCGAGCGCCATGAGGGCGCGGTCCTTGATCCCGTCAGGGACGTCGCCATTGGCGATGCGCAGCGCCAACCCTTCTGCAATCGCCGTCTTGCCAACGCCGGGCTCACCGATCAGCACGGGATTATTCTTGGTCCGGCGTGCCAGAATCTGGATTGTCCGGCGAATTTCCTCGTCGCGGCCGATGACCGGGTCAAGTTTGCCGTCACGCGCCGCCTGCGTCAGGTCGCGGGCGAATTTCTTGAGCGCATCATAACGGTCCTCGGCACCCGCCGTGTCCGCGGCGCGCCCGCCGCGCAGCTCGTTGATGGCAGTATTCAGCGTCTCGGCTTTCACCCCGGCGTCCGCGAGCGCCTTGCCGGCGCCCGTCACCGACGCCAAAGTGAGTGCCAGCAACAAGCGTTCGACCGTCACGTAGCTGTCTCCCGCCTTTTTCGCGACCTGTTCGGCCTGATCGAGCAGTCGCACTAGATCGTTGTCGAGCGCAGGCGTCTGTTGTGCGCCACTCCCGGAAACCGCCGGATGCTTGGCGAGCAGCGTATCGGTCTCGCGCACCGCAACTGCCACGTCGCCCCCGGCTTTGCGGATCAGTCCGGATGCCATGCCCTCACCGTCTTCGAGCAATGCCTTCAACAGATGCTCGGGCGCGACGCGCTGGTGCGACATGCGGATCGCGACGGTTTGCGCCGCCTGCAGAAAACCCTTGGCGCGGTCGGTGAACAGTTCGAGATTCATGGTTTCCCTTTCGTCTGCCGCGATATGGTGTTGCTGATTTACAACACAAGGGTTGCCGCGCTAGGGCTTCCCCATGATCTATCTCCTGACGCTTCTTGCAGCCACAGCGCTCTCACCGCAATCGGTTCAGGACGTGCGCTGTGTTGCGGTGCTCGGCATCGTCGCCTTTGAGCAAGGACATGGCCGCGAATGGAGCGATGTCGTCCCTGTCCGCGGCAACGGAGAGCGGTTTGCCGGGGTCGTGGGCGAACGGTTGATGAAGGAAACGGGTCAGCCGCGTGAAGCGGTGAAAAGCCTGATTCTGGCCGATGTTGCCACCCTCCAGAAAATCAAAGACCTGCCACGGAGTGAGGTGGACACTTGCCTCGCACGGATGGCCGTTGTCGCCCCGCCGCTTCCGACGCCGACCTTGCCGCGCTGCGCCGCTGCCATGGCGATTGCGGGCGAGGGGATCAAAGAGCGTGAAGGCCTGAGCAAAGGAGCAAAGGAACTTGCGACGCTTGCTTCGGTGCTGGCGTATCGTGCGAAAGTTGAGGGCGCCGCAGCGGGCAAATCGGAGGCCCATGTTGCCGACAGTGTTGCCATCGAGCGCGCCGGAGTGATCAGCGCAGGGGGCGCCGATGACGAAGAGCTTCAGCGCTGCGCTGAACTGGCGGTTGCTGAATGAGGCCGTTCCATCTCGCTTTTCCTGTCCACGACCTCGCGGCGGCGCGCGCTTTTTACGGCAGTACCCTGGGCTGCCCCGAAGGGCGCAGCAGCGACGCGTGGATCGATTTTGATCTCTACGGCCACCAGATTGTCACGCACCTCTCACCTGACGCGCGCGAGACACTCTCAAACCCGGTCGATGGCCAGGACGTTCCGGTTCCTCATTTTGGAGTCGTGCTGACGATGGAACAATGGCGTGCCCTTGCCGCGCGGCTTGGGGCGGCAGGGGTAGAGTTCGATATTGCTCCCTACATCCGTTTTGAGGGGGAGATCGGCGAACAGGCGACAATGTTCTTTCGCGACCCCAGCGGTAATGCGCTCGAGTTCAAGGGATTCGTGGACGATTCACAACTTTTTGCGCGTTAGGCAATGGGCCGGGATGGGTAGCATCGTTATCCAACCCTGTGCCTGATCAACGCGCTCAACTGCAAAACGCCGTGATCTAGAGTTGGGTAACCCAGAATTGACGAGGACCGCTGCCGGAGCCAGTCGCATGAATGGTTGCGTAATTTGGCAAGCGCATGGTCTCGATCGGCCCGGCGTCGTCGTTACTTTCATCCTTGAACACACTGCAAACAAACTTGCTCTGAAGTTGGAAAAGTTTTTGGATATCGCCGCATATCCTGCGACATGCCGGCGCGATGGAACGGGTCGAAGTTGGCGTTATGATCTTGGAGAGTGCGTTATAGATTGGCGATGAGCCGATCTGGACAACGCAAGTTTCCCTTCGCGCCCACATCGCTCTCAGGATCGCGGCGCTCGCAACGCCCAATCCGACCGAACCCTAAAATCATGCGCTTTGAACCGGAGGACCAGCTCCTTTGGTTCCTCGGTTCACTATGACCACCAGCCGGAGCAGGTTACAGGCCAGCTTTCTTTCGGAGATCGTCGATCCATTCGCGCGACACTGATTCCACGATCTCGCGAAGCTTGTGGACCGCCGCGGTGATAGCCTTCAGATCGTCGATGCTGATGGCGAAGCTGGTTGTATAACGAGCCTCAACATATGCGCGTTTCGCCAGCTCAAAACGGCGCCGATCCACTTTGGTCGCGCGCGGCCAGCTGCCGATCAGACGCGGTTCCTTGTCCTCGGACAGCGAACGCAAGAACTTGAGATTATGCGAGCGGGGGCG
>JAYVVA010000207.1:0-6514 GCA_043787435.1 Sphingomonadales bacterium
CGGCTTTGAGCTGATGCTCGATCATATACGCGACGCAGGAGCGACCGACGGGTTGTGGCGCACAGTCGTGCGACTGCTCACGCTCGGGGAACCGATGCGCGCGCTGCGACTCGCATTCGCGCTGGTTCGACCATGAACGCAGCGCCCTCGGTCCGCACCGCGGCCGTCTGGGGCATGGCCGGACAATATGTCGTCTTCGCTGCGCAGTTTGCGACGTCTGTCGTCATCTCACGTTTGTTCCTGACACCGGGCGAAGTCGGTCTTTTCGGCACTGCACTCGCGGCAGCCATGATGGTCGCGGTCTTCCAGGATTTTGGCATCGGCCGTTTTATCTCGGGCGAGCCAGATCTCGACGACAACAAGCTGCGGCGGTGCTTCTCGGTGTCGATCGTCATTGCCCTCGCGATTGGTACGATGATTGGCGCCCTCGCTTGGCCGATTGCGCGTTTTTATCATGACGACCGACTGTTCCCGATCCTAGCTGTGATCGCAGCATCATATTTGCTCGTTCCCTTTGGCATCGTGCCTGCAGCGCTTCTCCAGCGGCGCCTCGATTTCCGGGGTCTGTTCGTCGTCAACACCGGTGCAGCTTTCACGATGGCCGCTGTTACGATCGGCGCAGCAGCACAGGGCTGGTCGGCGATGTCGCTCGCCATCGGGACCGTGGCGCAGGCTGCCGTTCGCACAGTGCTCGGCATCTGGATGTGTGGCGAGCACCCGCGCCTGCCGTTGAAGCTTGATGGTCTTGCGCCCATCCTCAAGTTCGGCTCCGGGTCGTCGCTGCTGATCCTGAGTGGCGCCCTCGGAGTCCGCACCCCCGAGCTGATCATTGGGCGGTTAATCAATTTCATCGCGGTTGGCCTCTACGGTCGGGCAGTCGGTCTTTCGGGGCAGCTTCGCCAGCTCGTGAGCGGCGCCATCGGCGGCGTCTTCTTTCCCGCCTTCGCCCGCATGCGCGACCGGCGGGAAGCTTTTGCTCCCGCCTACCTGCGCGTCGTTGCCGCTTATAGCGTCACGACCTGGCCGGCGATGGCT
Organism: Sphingomonadales bacterium; assembly: GCA_043787435.1. GTDB lineage: Bacteria > Pseudomonadota > Alphaproteobacteria > Sphingomonadales > Sphingomonadaceae > Sphingomonas_O. Next base: position 1,036 of record JAYVVA010000207.1, read on the forward strand.
TTCCTCGCAGCAGCCGCCATCCCGATAATTAACCTCCTCTACGGTCCCGCGTGGGCGGGAGTCGCGCCGCTGCTGATGTTGATCGCGTTCAGCGAAATCCCGTTCACTGCCCTCCCCCTCCACATGGATGTCCCTATCGTCCTCGGGCGGATGCCCGCGCTCTTGGTGCTCAATATCGTCGACACCGCGGTCTCGATGGGCCTGATGATCGCCGCTGCGTTCATCAGCGTCGAATGGGCAGCCGCCTCGCGCATTTTCTACGCGGTGTTATGGTTCACGATTTACGCCCGCTTCATGCGCCGCCTGATCGAATTCAAATGGGGCGACATGATACGCATCTACGCGCAGAGCCTGGCCTGCACGCTGGCCACGATTACCCCTCTTACGTTGGTCTACGCTGCCGGCCGAGCACCCATCGACCTCGGCTTTGCGCTCATGGCTGCGACTGGCCTTGCCGGTTGCCTTTGCTGGGCAGCCGTCTTGTTCATCGTCCGCCACCCTGCCCGGCTGGAGTTTATCGGCATCGTTCGGGCGGGCCTGCTCCACCTCAAGCGGGCCTCAGCCTCATCTTAGTGGATCAAGTCGCTGACCATGAGCGCCGTTAACGCCGTCTGCAGCAGCACAGTGTCGAGCTGATTGCGCACGAACTCCTTGGGATCGCGATAGACCATCCGCCACCCAGACGCCCCGCGTTTCGCTCGGCCAGCCGGCAATGACAGTGACGCTGTGATGCCGCAAATCGCGCTTGATACTCGCCCTCAGCGTGCGCAGCGCGCGCTGCTGTCCCTCGATGACCCGGGCAAATCGGCTGCCTTTAACCGTCAATAAGCCAGTAATGTCGAACTCGACATCACGCCCTTGTGTCACCGCGCAAACATCCCCGATCACCGCAGCAATGCCGTCGGCCGGAGCGGTGGCAAAACGCTGACGTATGAAATCACCACCTCGCCATGGCTGCGCCGCAACGCAGTTGCCGCCCCCCGACAAAGTCATTTTTGTGCGGCACAGACGTAAAGCCAGAGTTATCCGACAAAATAACAACGGTATTGCGGACAAAATCTGAACGCCGTCGCTGATTTCGCGGGGCGCGGCATTGCTCGCGGGCAAACGCGCAGACGCCAACCTCGTCTCCGCCACGCCGAAAACGGCGGTCTCTATGCCGCGGATCTGCAACTCGCAGGCCCAGGCAGCGGTAAAAGCAAAGGGCCCGATACCGAGATGGTAGCGGGCCCTTTCACACTGTCTGTTCGATTGATGCTGCGACCAGAAGTGTTCAGCCCATCAGCTCCGCTTCAAGCTTCTTTGCCATGTCTTCGATGTTTTCCGGCGGCCATCCGGGGATGTCCATGCCAAGCCGTAGACCCATGCTGCTGAGCACTTCCTTGATCTCGTTCAGCGACTTGCGACCAAAATTCGGCGTGCGGAGCATTTCCGCCTCGGTCTTGCCGACCAAATCACCGATGTAGATAATGTTATCATTCTTCAGGCAATTCGCGCTGCGTACCGACAGTTCCAACTCGTCGACCTTCTTCAACAGGTAACGGTTAAGCTGATTGGTGTCGCTCTCGCTGACCGGCGCAGAGCCCATACCGCTCGGCGCAGCCATCCCGATGATTGGTGACTGGCTTACGGCCTGGCTGTCGTCGAAGTGGACAAAAAGGCTCAGCTGGTCCTGCAGAATACGCGCCGCATAGGCAACTGCGTCATCCGGCGTGATCGTGCCGTCCGTTTCAATTGTCAGCGTGAGCTTGTCGTAATCGAGCTCCTGGCCGACGCGTGTGTTTTCCACCTTGTAGGCAACTTGCTTGACGGGCGAGTAGAGCGCGTCGACCGGCACGAGACCGATGGGTGCGTCGGCCGGACGATTGCTGGCCGCAGCCACATAACCTTTTCCAGTGTCGGCCGTTAGCTCCATGTTGAGCGTCGCGCCTTCATCCAGGTGGCAGATCAGCAGATCGGGGTTCATGACCTCGATGTCGCCTGACATCGCAATCATACCGGCCGTAACGTCGGCAGGACCGGTCGCCGATAGCTGGAGACGCTTAGGTCCCTCACCCTGCATGCGCAGCGCGATCTGCTTCACATTCAGCACGATGTCGGTCACGTCTTCGCGGACACCCGCAAGCGAGCTGAACTCATGAAGCACGTTTTCGATCTTGATCGATGTGACAGCAGCGCCTTGAAGCGACGACAAGAGCACGCGGCGCAGCGCGTTCCCCAGCGTGAGGCCGAAGCCCCGCTCGAGGGGCTCGGCGACGAACGTCGCGCGACGCTTTGCATCACCCGACGGCTTCTTATCGAGCGCAACAGGCTTCTTCAGTTCCTGCCAGTTCTTGGAATTGACGGCCACGGTGGTGTTCCCCTTGGGGTTGGGCGATCCGCTCGTCAGCGGGTCAGCCGGAGACTCAGAATTGGTGCCCTCACGGAGCATGAACGCGTCCAAGATCAAACGCGACGACGCTTGGAGGGCCGCACGCCATTATGCGGAATCGAGGTGACGTCGCGGATCGACGTAATGTTGAACCCAACGGCCTGCAGGGCACGCAGCGCACTCTCGCGCCCTGAGCCGGGGCCCTTAACCTCGACCTCGAGCGTGCGCACGCCGTGTTCAGCGGCCTTCTTGCCCGCGTCTTCGGCGGCGACCTGGGCAGCATACGGCGTCGACTTTCTCGACCCCTTGAAACCCATCGTGCCTGCCGACGACCAGCTGATCGCGTTACCCTGCGCATCGGTAATAGTGATCATCGTGTTATTGAAACTGGCGTTCACGTGCGCAACGCCAGAGGTGATATTTTTGCGTTCGCGCTTTTTAATGCGCTGAGGTTCGCGTGCCATTGTTATGCTGTCCTAAACGAGAAGCGAGGCGGTCAAGCCGTCAGCCTATTTCTTTTTACCGGCGATCGGCTTGGCCTTGCCCTTGCGGGTGCGCGCGTTGGTATGCGTGCGCTGGCCACGAACCGGCAGCCCCTTGCGGTGACGCAGGCCGCGGTAGCAGGCGAGATCCATCAGGCGCTTGATATTCTGCGATACGGTGCGGCGAAGATCGCCCTCAACAGTATACCCGGCATCAATGGCTTCGCGAATCTGCAGAACTTCCTGGTCAGTCAAATCCTGAACGCGGGCCGATTCTGCAATACCGAGCTTGGTGGTAATTTCCTTGGCCTTGGTGTTGCCGATGCCATGGATATAGGTCAGCGCAATGTGTACGCGCTTGTTGGTGGGAATATTAACTCCCGCAATACGTGCCATCTAAAACATTCTCCCAGCTCCACAGGACGTCTGGCAAGTCGCCCCATCTCAAAGCGTTATCCCCGAAACGACAAAAACGCGGCGCGTGCAAAAGCACTCGCCGGTAATCGAGTTCCAGGAAGTGAGTGCCGATACGGTCGGCACCGGAAGCTGTCAAGCGCGTCACCGCGAAAAAATAACGCGACTTAGACGACCCCGTAGGCAAGCATCGCGTCTGCCACCTTCTTGAACCCGGCGATGTTTGCACCCTTTACGTAATCGCAGTGGCCGGTCGCGTCAGTGCCGTATTCCAGACAACGGCTGTGTATGCCTGCCATGATGTCGAGGAGAAGCCGCTGGAGCTCTTCTTCCTTCCAGCTGATGCGTGCCGAATTCTGGCTCATTTCGAGCCCCGAGACGGCGACGCCACCCGCGTTGGCGGCCTTGCCGGGCGCAAACAGGATTTTCGCGTCCTTGAAAACATGAACACCCGCGAGGTCGGTCGGCATGTTGGCCCCCTCGCTCACAGCCATGCATCCGTTCGCAATCAGTGTCTTCGCGTCCGCGCCAAGCAGCTCGTTCTGCGTCGCACAGGGGAGCGCAACGTCGCACGGTACGCCCCAGGGTGTTTTGCCCGGCGTGAAACTCGCGCCGGCGAACGCGTCGACATACTCCTTGATCCGTCCGCGCCGCACAGTCTTCAGTGCCTTGATCCAGTCGATCTTCTCCTGGTCGAGGCCGGCCGGATCATGGATGAAGCCCTCACTGTCACTGAGCGTCAGGACCTTGCCACCGAGCTGGACCACCTTTTCGGCGGCGTGGATCGCGACGTTGCCCGAACCCGATATCACAGCAATCTTCCCGGCCAGATCCTGCTTCTTGGTTTTGAGCATGTTGGCGAGGAAATAGACAGCGCCGTAGCCCGTCGCCTCAGTCCGGATCAGCGAACCACCGTATTCCAGACCTTTTCCCGTCAGCACACCCGTGAACTCGCCGGTAATGCGCTTGTATTGGCCGAACATATACCCAATTTCGCGCCCGCCAACACCGATGTCGCCCGCCGGGACGTCGACATCCGCGCCGATGTGGCGGTACAGTTCGGTCATCAGTGACTGGCAGAAGCGCATTACTTCGCCGTCCGATTTTCCTTTAGGATTAAAGTTTGATCCGCCCTTGCCGCCGCCCATTGGGAGGCCTGTCAACGCGTTCTTGAACGTCTGCTCGAAGGCGAGAAATTTCAGTACGCTTTCGGTCACACTCGGGTGGAAGCGGATGCCGCCTTTATAAGGACCGATCGCATTGTTGTTCTGGACGCGCCAGCCACGCTGAACGCGAATATTGCCGTTGTCGTCCTGCCAGCACACGCGAAAGGAAATCACCCGGTCAGGCTCGGCAATGCGGCGCAAGATCTGCGCCCTGTGATATTTCTCCTTGTCGGCCATGAACTCGAAAATGTCCTCGGCGACTTCGGTTACCGCCTGGACAAACTCGGGTTGCCCCGGATTGCGCTTTTTCACGCCTTCGACAAACGAGCTCAGATCAACGTGATCGTGTACGGCCATGGCATTCGCCCCCTGCAGCTGATGTGTGCAGACCCTGCCGCCCTCTTGAGTCGGAGCGATGTGAATATGTTAGCAGGAAAGTGCTCGGCGTGAAGAGCTGTTGGTTCGCGGTCCTCGCGAGGAGCGAAACCTGTTCGTGCAACACCGCGTCGACGGCTGGCGCAAGAGCACGCGGGTCTATGCCGAAATTGCCGCCTGCGGTGTAACGGAGGCGAAGCTGTGTCGCAGTATCGATCGGCACCAGCTCGAAGGTCAGCACCGCCGAAACGCCTGTCGATTGCAGCGGCCCGAGCGGCGCCGACAGGCGCAGCAACTTGCCGGGCACAGCCTGAATGACGCGACCATGATCGGCCTCGCCGTCCTTACATCGTTCGCAAAAACAACCGCCGGCCTGTGGTGGTCGAGTGACATGTTGGCAGCTTGACCCGATCAGCTGTGCTTGCTCGACCACCGCAGGTCGGACCGCACGAGCCGCGCCCAGGTCGCGGCGGGTGCCGACGTCACGGTGACGCGTTGCTCGATGACAAAACCGCGATCGTCGACGGAAACGACGGGAGCATTTGCAGGGAAAGTGACAACCGCGGGCGGCACGACCGCCAACATGCTCCAGCGTGTCACCCGAGCATTTTCTCGATGGCAGCGCTGACGTCGTCGATGTCGGCCATTCCGTCGATCCGCTGCAACAGCCC
>JAYVVA010000208.1:0-2386 GCA_043787435.1 Sphingomonadales bacterium
CTGCCGTCGCCGGGTGACTGGCGCCAGCTGTGCATTCAGGTCGCCCGACTTCACTCGCGACCCATGGACCTCACCAAGCCGCTCTGGGAGTTCAATATCGTCGAGGGGCTCGACAACATCGAGGGGCTGCCCAAGGGCTGCTTCGCGCTTGTGGCGAAGGTTCACCATGCGGCGATCGACGGTATGTCGGGTGTCGAAATGTCGGCGGCAGTCCACGATCTGTCGCCCGACAAGGCGAACCGGTTCGACGATATTGGCTGGAAGCCCGAGGCCAAACCGGGCATCGGCGAACTCTTGGTCTCCGGGTATTTCAATACCTTGCGTCAACCTATGCGCTTTGTGGAGACAATGGCACGCAGCGTGCCCGGATTAACGCGACTGGCGAACGAAATCCGTAAGGGTGACGTCTCGATTGCCGGTGCGCGTACCCCGCCCAAGACGCGCTTCAATGCCAAGGTTTCGCCGCACCGGGTGTTCGATGGTGTGCCGTTTCCTCTGCACGACGTGCGTACGATCAAGGACGCCGTGCCCGGCGCAACGGTAAACGACGCCATTCTCGCGATTGTCGGCGGGGGTTTGCGGATCTATCTGAACGCCAAGGGTGAACTGCCAGAGGCGAACCTGACGGCGATGGCGCCGGTCTCGGTACGGCAGGAGGGAGAAAAGGCTGCGCTGGGCAACCTTGTCTCGGCAATGATTGTCAGCCTCGGCACGCACATCGCCGATCCACTCGAGCGGCTGGCACATGTCCATGCCGATACGGTCAATTCCAAAGGACTGACCAATGCGGTTGGTGCCCGGACGCTGACTGATTATTCGCAGTTGATTCCGAGCGGTCTCGCGGGCTTGAGCGCGCGCCTTTACACGCGACTGGGCGTGGCGAACGCGACCGCGCCGGTGTTCAATGTCGTAGCAACCAACGTGCCGGGAAGCCGGGTGCCCCTGTATTTCTGCGGCGCCAAGATGGTCAAGATGTTCGGGCTTGGACCGATCTTTGATTCAGTAGGCCTGATCAACACGATTTATTCCTATGTCGATGAGATCGCCATCAGCTTTACGTCCGATCGCGATATGATGTCCGATCCTGAAGTTTATGCAGCGGCGCTCCGACAGTCTTTTGCAGAGTTGCTCGCTGCAACAAAAGCCGGACTTGCGCCGATCGCCACGCCCCGACCCAAGGGCGTGGCAAGACCCTCAAGGCCCAAGACAGCCACCGGATCAATCGTGTCACCCAAAACGAGGGTGACACCTAAACCTTCACCAAAATTACCCGTGAAACTGCGTAAAATCAAGGAGACACTATGATGGCGAAAGGCGAAAAGATGACCGAGAAGGGATCCGAAACAGTCAAGAAGGCCGGCAAATTGCTGAAGGAAGCAACGACCAAGGCCGCCGGCAATGCTGCAGCGTTGAACAACAAGGTGATCGACCACGCCGAGGAAAATACGCGTGCGGCGTTTGCAGCGATGCGGTCGGCGGCGAGTGTTAAATCCGTGACTGACCTGGCCAAGGTCCAATCCGACTACGTCAAGGAACAGGGTGCGCGTGCGATGACGCAAGTCAAGGAAGTCGGTGAGCTGATCGCCCAGTTCGGCCGCGACGCTGTCGCTTCGTGGCGTTCAAAGTCGGATTAGCGTTCTGCTCTCAGGCGCTTCTCAAAGCCATCGACGGCGAGCTGGCTCGGCGTCGATGGCCCCTGTATTGCGTACTCGCGGTCGTGAAGCCGCTGATATCGGCATCTCCAATCGAGAAGTAAACGGGCCGATGAGCGCCGAGTGAACCCGCTGAACATCAACGCCCACCGATAGGGACGACGACGTGCCGGTGGCTTGACCTTTATCCGCGGGCCTGCGGTCATCAAAACAATCGTTGCGGAAAGACTGGACGTAAAATCAGTGGTCTGCGCGCGCTGCACGCCATCGGGGCGGCAATGCCGGCGCCGGTATCGCCACCAACTCTATGTTGACCTCACGTCGCTGCGACGCGGGCTCTAGTGGATGTGTCCCGAAGACGGGTACACCAGCGCCTTCAAGCCTCTGCGGTCGAACGGCTTCCAGTCGTCCTCAGCCTGGGATAACCGATCAGCGACGGCGTAGAGCACGGCGCCATTCACGCCGAGGCCGCAATGGCTCCCGTTCACTTCAATGTTGTCGGTCGTTGCGGTTTGGGGCTCGCGGCAGTTCTGCCATGCCACGACGCCGTCGTATTTCGAGAAAATCGCGGTCGAAGGCACAGGCGGAGCAAGTTCGCTTTCGCGAAGCTGGCGCTGGGTATCCTTGTCCTTGAGACGCTGGCCCGTCATCCACTCATAAGCTTTCCAGACGTTTGTCGCGCGAGGATCGCCCGCGAACGGTGAACCGAGCGAGATTACCTGGCGGACCAAACC
>JAYVVA010000209.1:0-2948 GCA_043787435.1 Sphingomonadales bacterium
CCAGCCGCAATGGGAAAGACCCGTGAGCAAAACGCGCAATCGACGCCGATCGTCCCCGATTCATCGGCCATAGCAAGACGCTCCTCGGCCTTAAACTGAGCCAAAACGCGGCGAATATGGTCGGGATCGCATCGACAACCCTTAGCGAGCGAAGCGCCGCCAAGTAGCCGCACTTCCTCTTCTTCGTTGAACAACCGCCAAACGATGGTTTCGAGAGGAAGGTCGCGGTCAAGCAGTTCGTCGGGGCCAAGAGTGCTCCCCAGCATGGAAACATGCTCCCATTCGGGATGATCGAGCCGCGTGTGCAGCCGCTCACGCCCATCTTCACCCTCCGGGAGATGCTGGAGCAAAAGACCGCCTGCCTTGCAGCCTTGCGCATCGCGCCCGACCGCGATGCGCACAAGGCTGGGAATTTGTTCGGACTGTGCAAAATAGCTCTGTGCCGCGTCGGCTAGTGAGCCGCCCTCAAGCGGAACGATACCCTGATAGCGCTCTCCAGTCGCGACCTGGTCAAATGTGATCGCCAGATATCCCTTGCCAAACAGCGCGAACAGCGAAGGCTCCGCTGGCCCTTCCGCCATCCGCTCGGCATCGTGGCGGACATAACCGCGTAGTTCCCCCTCCTTGTAATCGCACACCATCAAATCGACGATTCCCGCTTCGGTCTGCGCCTGCAGTGTCATCTGACCCGCGGAATCCTTGAGGAGCGCCCCGAGCAAAGCGGTCAAAACCAGCGCCTCACCGAGCAGCCGCTCGATAGCGAGCGGGTAGGCATGCGCCGCCAATATGGCGTCAAGCACGGGCCCAAGTCGCGCAACGCGCCCGCGGGCGTGGCGACTGGTAATGGTGAAGCCGAGTGTACGGTCAATGTCTTGTGTCGTCATGGACGACATATGGGAATGCTGCGCGGCACCCTCAACTCAGCATCCCGAGCGCCCACAGCAAGACAGATTTTTGGGCATGCAGGCGGTTTTCCGCTTCGTCCCAAATTGCCGACTGCGGACCGTCAATAACATCGGCAGTGACTTCCTCGCTCCGATGTGCCGGCAAGCAGTGAAGGAATGTCGCCCCCGCCTTTGCGCCCGCCATCAAGCTGCCACCTACTTGGTAGGGCATCATGGCCGCGAGCTTAGCCTCTGCATGATCCTGGCCCATCGAAATCCATGTATCCGTGACAACTAGATCGGCGTCAGCCACGGCCCGTACCGGATCGCGCTCGACCGTGACGCGCGCGTTAGTCCCCGTCAGCCGTGCATTCGCTTCGTCGATCCAGCGCGGATCAGGACCATATCCCTCCGGACAACCGATCGCGACCGAGAACTTCATCAGACCGGCCGCTTCGACAATCGAATTCAGCACGTTGTTGCCGTCGCCGAGCCATGCCCATTTGCTCCCAGGCAGCGCGATGCCGCGCTCTATGACAGTCAGCAGGTCGGCCAAGGTCTGGCAGGGATGCGACGCATCGGTCAGGCCGTTGATCACAGGCACACTGCTATGGGTGATCATTTCTTCGAGCTTGGCAGGATCGTCTGTACGAAGCATGATCGCATCGACGTAGCGCGACAAAACGCGAGCAGTGTCTGCTACCGTCTCGCCGCGCCCGAGCTGCATCGACCCTGCATCCATCACAATCGTCGTGCCACCGAGTTGGCGCATTGCCATGTCGAACGACACACGGGTTCGTGTCGACGACTTTTCAAAAATCATTGCAAGCGTATGTCCGTCGAGCGGTGCATCGGCGTCTGCCCGCCCCTTGGCCCAGCCGGCCCGTATCTCCTTGCGGTCGAGTGCATCGGCGAGCATGGCCGCAACCCCGTCTGCCCCTGCAGACGACAGGTCGAGAAAATGACGCGTCATGCTGCCGCCGGAACCTCGAAGCTTGCAGCTGCCGCCGACAGCTTCTCGACAAACTCGGCAATGTGATGTTCTTCGATATTGAGAGGCGGTAGGATGCGCACGACGTTGTCGCCGGCGGCAACGGTAAGCAACCCGTGATGATCGCGTGCATGCCCGACAAAGGCGCGACTATCTACCTTCAGCTTTATGCCGAGCATCAGCCCCATTCCCCGAACGCTGTCGAATAATTGATCATGATTGGGAATCATCTGGCCGAGCGCTGCACGCAGGCGCTCCGACGTAATCCACACCTGCTCGAGAAAGGCGCCGTTTGCGACAACATCAAGTACGGCATTGCCGGCGGCCATGGCGAGCGGGTTGCCCCCGTAGGTCGAACCATGCGTACCGACGACCATGCCCTGTGCAGCATGTTCGGTTGCAAGGCATGCGCCGAGCGGAAAGCCGCCGCCTATGCCTTTGGCCGTCGCCATGATGTCGGGGACGATCCCGTAATGCTCGTGCGCATAGAGTTTACCGGTTCGTGCCATGCCGCACTGAACCTCATCGAGAACGAGCATCAGGCCTTCTTCGTCGCATCGTCTGCGCAAGCCTGCCATGAATGCCTGGCTGGCAGGGCGGATACCGCCTTCACCCTGAATGGGTTCGACTAGAAAGCCAGCCGTGTTATCGTCGATCAGCGCCAGTGCTGCTTCCAGATCGTCGAACGGTGCGTAGGCGAATCCTGGCAGAAGCGGCTCGAAACCGACCCGCATCTTGTCCTGATTCGTCGCGCTGATCGTCCCCAGCGTCCGCCCGTGAAAAGCGTTCGAGAAGGTGATCAGTGAATGCCGCTGAGGATTGCCGGTGGCGTAATGAAAACGCCGGGCAGTCTTGATCGCGCATTCGACCGCTTCCGCGCCGGAGTTTGTAAAAAATACGGTGTCCGCAAAGGTCAGATCGACCAGCCGCTGCGCGAGCGCCTCTCCCTGGGGACTTCCATACAAGTTCGACACATGCATGAGCGTCGCAGCTTGATCCTGAATCGCCCTGGTCAGGTGAGGATGGCCATGGCCGAGCAGATTGACCGCAATGCCGCTGGCGAAGTCGAGATA
>JAYVVA010000210.1:0-11837 GCA_043787435.1 Sphingomonadales bacterium
AGTTTGGCGCGGTGCAGCTGACTTGGGCCTGAACGCACACAGATCGGTTACGACGCATCGCCAGCATTCCGGCGTGCGCGCCTTGCAGATATACCGACCGTGAAGAATCAGCCAGTGGTGTGCCTGAACGCGGAACGGCGCTGGGGTCTGGCGCTCGAGGATTGCCTCGACAGCGGCCGGAGTCTTGCCCTTGGCAAGACCCGTGCGATTGGAGATCCGAAAGACGTGGGTGTCGACGGGGAAGGTTTCTGCGCCGAGCGCGACGTTGAGCACGACATTAGCGGTCTTGCGCCCGACACCGGGGAGCGCCTGCAGCGCATCACGATCGTGTGGCACATTGCCACCGTGCTGTTCGACAAGCAGCTGCGAGAGCGCAATGACGTTTTTCGCCTTGGTGTTGTACAGACCGATAGTCCGAACGTGCCGCTTGAGCTCTTCTTCGCCGAGGTCAAGCATTGCCTGCGGATCTCGAACGCCTTCGAACAACGCGCACGTAGCTTTGTTGACCCCGGCATCGGTTGCTTGTGCCGAGAGCACAACCGCAACCAGCAGCTGGTATATATTCCCATAGGAGAGCTCGGTCTCGGGTTCCGGGTTGGCTTCAGCCAGACGGCGATAGAACTCGAAGATGGTTTCGCGCTTCACACACCAGCGTCCTGAGCATTTTTCAGCTGCACTCTCGTGAAACCCGGCGTGCTTTTGTAAGCTGTCTGATTCCGAGCCAGGTTCGCCGTGGACGCATAGATAATCACAGCCCCAGCACGTCCGACATCTTGTACCGTCCCGCTGGTTTGTCAGCGAGCCACAGAGCTGCCTTCACAGCCCCCCGAGCAAAAATTTCTCGAGTTTCGGCGCGGTGGCCGAGTTCGATCCGCTCGCCTTCACCTGCCAGGACGACCATGTGGTCGCCCGCGACCGACCCGCCGCGCAACGAGGCAAAGCCAATGGTGCCGGGTTCGCGAGGGTCGGTGATGTCGAACCGATCAAAGCGACTGAGTTCGGGCAGGCTCTTGCCACGCCCGTTGGCCGCTGCCTGCGCGAGGAGCAAGGCAGTGCCCGAAGGCGCATCGACCTTGTGCCGGTGGTGCATCTCGACGACTTCGACATCCCAATCGTTGCCCAGTCGCGCCGCAGCCTGTTCGACCATGGCGGCGAGAAGATTGATCCCCAGCGAGGTGTTAGCTGCCTGAATGATGGCGATGTCGCGTGCAGCGTCGTCGACCATAGCAAGGTGGCTGCCGTCGAGCCCCGTCGTGCCGACTAGGATCGGCGTTTTGGCGTCGCGCGCCGCTGCCAAATGCCCAGCGAGTGCGGTCGGTGACGAAAAGTCGACAAGGACGTCGCTCGCATCGGCGAGCGCCGCGAAATCGTCGCCGACGTCGGCGCCGCCCGAGGGTTTCGCCCCGAGGGCAGGGATCACGGTTGCAATCGCTGCTCCCATTCGCCCGCGACTTCCAAAAATGCCAATGCGTATCATGTTGGTTGCTTTCGCCGGTTTAGCCGAGCTTCGCAATCGTCGCTCGCGCTGCGGCCGGATTGCGCACTTTTGCGCCGCTGGTGAAATACGCAAAGACATCTCCGCGCCTCGCCCACGCCTTGGCGCGCGCGGCCCAATCGTCGAGAGCCGCATCGGCATAGCCGGTTGCGCAATCCGCGGCGGAACGTTGCAGACGCGTATCGGTAAAGTTGGTGCTCGGCTCGTCGATACAGGGAAATTCTTCGTCGTCGGCCACGACGATCGCAGCGGCGGCTGTCTTTGCCATCGCGTAAAAGACCAGATCGCGAAAACTTTCATGGCGTATGTCGAGAGCGTGCCGCAGCGACACGCCATTGAGCGTCATTGAGCGCCACTGGCAACGTGGCGAGGAAACCTACAAAATCGTCGGGGTCGAACTGCTTGGTTGTCCCGAATTGCCACAAGGACGGGCCATTCCGCTCGCCGAGTTCGACAATGCCCTGTGTATGGAACCGTTCGACTGATTCTGTGCCGTCGGCCAGCACCTTGCGGTTGGTCGTAAACCGCGATGTCTTGACGCTAAATTTGAACCCGTCGGGCACGGCTTTTGACCAAGCGGCAAATGTCGCCGGCTTCTGACTGTGATAATAATTCGCGTTGATCTCAAGGCTGGTCAGTCGTTCGGCCGCATAACGTAATTGTTTCGCCGTGCTCAGGCCGTTTGGATAAAACGTCGTGCGCCACGGATCGAAGTCCCAGCGCCCAATCCAAATCCGGATTATACCCTGATTCATGCTACGCTCCATCAGCCGAACCGGTTGAATAGGGGAACGACCATGATAGTTGCGCTGACAATGCTGGCAACGGCCGCGGCAGGGCGGCCCGTGCGTACGCCAGTCACGACGATCGCCATTAGTCCGCAAAAGTCGGTCGACCGGGTCGAAGCGACCCGCGTCGATTTCGCACCCGGCCAGTCGATGCCCATGCATAAGCATAGCGTTCCCGTGGTCTGTTTCGTCACGCGCGGCGCCTTTCTCGTCAAGATAGCCGACGGGCCGGAGCGCCCGGCGCACGTTGGCGACGTGACGTACGAACCTGCCGAGACGATCGTGAGCTATTTCCAGAACGCATCGCTGACGGCGCCCGCACAGCTGATGTGCGCGTCACTCGCGGGCAACGACGATACTCAGATCAACATCATGATCGCGCCAGTCAACAAATAGGAGCCGCTTGATCGATGCGTGAAGTTTACAATATCGTTATCCTCACCGGGGCGGGTATCTCGGCCGAGAGCGGCCTTGCCACGTTTCGTGGACCCGGCGGGTTGTGGGAGGGCCACAGGCTCGAAGACATCTGCACGCCCGAAGCGCTCGCCACCGATCCCGAACGCGTCCACAGGTTCTACGATGACCGCCGCACGTCGCTGGCAACGGTAGAACCCAACGCGGCGCACATGGCGCTGGCAAGGCTTGACAGGACATGGCGAGGCGGACTGCTCATTGTGACGCAAAACGTCGACGATCTGCACGAACGCGCAGGCGCCAGCCGCCTGATACATATGCACGGTGAACTTCTCAGCGCGTTGTGCGCAGCATGTGGCGTTCGAGAGGCTTGGCAGGGCCGGCTGGCGCCGGGCGCGGTGTGCGGGGCATGCGGCGCGCGTTTGCTTCGTCCTGACATCGTGTTCTTTGGCGAGATGCCATACCAGATGGACAAGGTCGACGCCGCTATCCGCGACTGCGACTTGTTCGTTTCCGTGGGAACATCGGGTGCGGTTTATCCGGCAGCGGGATTTGTACAGACGGCGCATTATGTCGGCGCGGCGACGCTTGAGATGAACCTCGAACCCTCGCTGGGCAGCGTCTATTTCGGCGAGACACGTACCGGTTCAGCTGGGCGATTGGTGCCTGAGTGGGTTGAGCAACTTGTTGCTGCTAGCTTGCGCTGAAAGGATTTGTCGCTGTTCGCTGCAAGCTTGCGCCGCTATCCACCAGGCGGTCCCGATTGAGACGATTGCGCAGCTCCACCATACCGACACGAGCGACCGCTTCCTCGCGGTCGGACGCGGCAATGATCGACGCAATGTGGCCGATGATCTGGGAGAGAAGATCGACGCTCTGCAGCGTAACTTGATGTCGTGCCAAGAAGATAGGATCATCGCACAATGTATCGCCCATGGCCTCGAGCGTACGCCGGGCAAAGGCCAGTTCTTCGGCGAGGCGGTTGTCGAGCACGTTGTCGCTGGTCCTGAGCGGCGTGGAGGTCGGCTCGCGGTAGAGCGAGCGCACAGGAATCGCGACGGGAGCCTGGGCGCGAGCCGATGCCACAATCGCGTCGACTCGTGCCTGTCCAGCGGCCTTCATGTCGTTCGAACGAGGGCGGGCGAAGAACTGCATTCACTTCCTTATGGAAGATAAGTCTGGTCCCACTCACCGGCTGATTAGGCGCGGTACAGTTAATTTTTCATTCAACCCAATCGAGGCCGATGTCACGATAGACACTGCGGTCTTCGGCCCAGTTGGGCACGACTTTTACGTGCAGGTAGAGATGAATCTTTACGCTCAATAGATCCGCGAGCTCGGCGCGTGCCTTGCTGCCGATTTCTTTCAGCCGTGCCCCGCCTTTGCCCAGCACGATTGCGCGTTGCGACGTGCGCGCAACGAGAATCTGCTGGTGGATTTCGACTGAACCATCGTCACGCTCGCTATATTTCTCGGTCTCGACAGCGCACGCCTGTGGCAATTCCTGATAAAGTTGCAGGAAAATCTGTTCGCGCGTGATTTCGGCAGCCATGACACGGTCAGTAGCATCGCTTACCTGATCTGCGGGAAAGTGCCACGGGCCCGCAGGCATCGCCGCGGCAAGCTTTGCTTTTAGATCTGCGACCCCATCGCCGGTTGATGCGCTGATCATCATCGTATCGGTGAATTGAAGTCGTTCATTGAGTGTCGATGCATGGCGCAGCAGCTTTTCTTTATCCGCGAGGTCAACTTTGTTGAGCACGAGCAGCTTGGGCTCAGGGCGTGAGGCGAGGCCGTTGAGAATCGTCTCGACCTTGAGACCGAGGCCACCCTTGGCATCGATGACAAGCGCGATCAGATCGGCATCCGCCGCCCCGCCCCATGCCGCCTGCACCATTGCGCGGTCGAAGCGGCGATTGGCCGCGAAAATGCCAGGAGTATCGACCAGGACGATCTGGGTTTCGCCCGTCAATGCGACGCCCATCAAGCGCACACGTGTCGTTTGCGCCTTGGGGCTGACAATCGCGACCTTTTGTCCCACCAGCGCGTTGACCAGCGTAGATTTGCCGGCGTTAGGCGCCCCAACGACGGCAACCGTGCCACAATGCTGCGTCATGTAAGCTTCTCCAGCAGAGCCGCAGCCGCGGCGGTCTCTGCTTCCTGTTTCGATGCGCCAGTTGCTATTGCCTCATCTGCACTTCCCAAATTTACCAATACGGTGAATCTAGGGGCATGATGCGGTCCTGACCGGTCAATAAGTTCATAGGTTGGAGCCCGGCGATTTTGCGCGGCAGCCCATTCCTGCAATTCGGATTTAGGGTGGCGGGGCGCTTTCGCCTGACCTTCGACGAGCGTTTGCCAATGCGCGTGGATGAATGCTTCGGCCGCGACGATGCCATGGTCGAGATAAAGGGCGCCAATCAGCGCCTCCGTCACGTCGCCCAGAATGTTATCGCTGTCCGCGCCGCCGTCGTCGCGGGCTTGTTTGCCAAGCCGCAAATGGGGCCCGACGCCGAGTGCGCGCGCAATCTCGGCACAGGCGTGTCCGGTGACGACACTATTGAACCGCCGCGATAGCTGCCCCTCGGGTTCGTCAGGAAAGCCAATGTAGAGCCAATGCGCCACCGTCAGACCAAGTACGCGGTCGCCGAGAAATTCCAGCCGCTGGTAGCTCGGGCCGCCACGGCTTCCGTGAGTAAGCGCTCGCTCGTAGAGCGACAAGTCGGCCGGGGCTACGCCGAGCGCCACCGTCAACCAGGCGCTTAGGCTGGTCAAAAGCCTTCGCCAATTCGCTCCCACCGCGCAGCCGATGCCCAGGTCCAGGGAAGAAGCCATTTTGCCGAGCCGTCGGTGGAGAATACCGACACCCAGGCGCGGCCTTCGAGGTTCTCAATCGGTACAAACCCGATGCCGCCGCCCTCGACGGCAGGGAAGCGACTGTCGGCGCTCTTGTCGCGGTCATCGCCCATCAGAAAGAGACGGCCAGCAGGGACGGTAAAGAGGCGCGTGTCGTCAGCATCGCTGTTCGCGACGTCGAGAACGTCGTAGCTTTTCCCCTCCGGCAGCGTTTCGCGATAACGCGGATAGCGGCACTGTGTCTGACCGTCGGACGCCACTTCGCTAAATTCGGCGCCAAAACATGGGCTATTAGCCGTAACAGGCGCGACGAAATCGTCGATGCGTCTCTTGGGGATTGCACGGCCGTTGAGGAAAACCTGTCCGCCGCGTACCTGCACCGTGTCGCCCGGTAGCCCGATAACGCGCTTTATGTAGTCGGTACGGTTCATTGGGGGCGCCTTGAACACAACGACATCCCCGCGCGCTGGAAGTGCCCCCAGCATACGCCCGGCAAACAGCGGTAGTGATCCTGGAAAGCTATACCGCGAATATCCGTAGGGCCATTTCTCGACAAACAGATAGTCTCCGATCATCAGGCGCGGCAACATAGACTCGCTGGGGATAGAAAACGTGGCCACGAACAGGCTGCGGACCGCCACCACAACGATGACGAGTTTGATGAGAAACTCTAGAAAATCGCGTGTTTCTGATTTCTTCGGTCGCACTTGGGGCGTGGAGACTGTATCGCGAGTTAGCATCGGCGCAGCCCATGTGACGCGCGCGCGTAACCGTCAAGCGCGCCTTGAGCAGAGGAGAGTGGTGTGAGTGCAGACTGGTCCGTCATCGAGGCGCTGCCGAAAACACCGATCATAGATCTGTTCGATAAAGAAGACGCTCGGCTCAAGCTGCTGGTTCACGAGATCTGCGGCTTGAGGTTCGACTTTGCCAAGACACATTTGACACGTGATGCGATTGCCGCGTTTGAAACGCTTGCAAAGCAGATGGGCTTTGCTGCGAAACGCGAAGCGCTTTTCACGGGCGCGATCGTCAACCCCAGCGAAGGTCGTGCTGCCGAGCACACGGCGCAGCGCGGTGAGGGCGCACCCAGCAGTGTTGCGCTGGCAAAGGCTCTGCACGATCGAATGCGCGCATTGATCGACGCGATCGAGGCCAATGCGCTGGGCACCGTGCAGCACATCGTCCACATCGGGATCGGCGGGTCAGCTCTTGGTCCGGACTTGATCGTCGATGCACTTGCCGGGGGGCGGTTGCGCTACGATGTTGCCATCGTTTCGAACATCGACGGACATGCCTTGGAAAATGCCGTAGCCGACTTTGATCCGGCAGCGACTCTGATCGTCATTGCCTCGAAGACTTTCACGACGACCGAGACGATGCTTAATGCATCGAGTGCGCTTGCTTGGCTGGAGGAGGGCGGGGTGGTCGACCCCTTCAGCCGCGTCATCGCGCTGACCGCTGCGCCCGACGCAGCCGTCGAATGGGGCGTCGATGAAACGCGCGTGCTACCTTTCCCACAAAGCGTTGGCGGGCGTTATTCGCTGTGGTCGTCGATCGGGTTTCCAGCAGCGTTGGCACTCGGCTGGGACGCATTCGAGGAATTGCTCGAGGGAGCGGCCGAGATGGACCGACATTTCAGGCTGACTGCGCCGTCACAGAATGTGCCGATGCTCGCGGCGTTTGCAGATCTGCTCTACACGCAGACACGCGGCATCACGACGCGGGCAGTGTTTGCCTATGACGAGCGGTTGCGGCTGTTGCCGTCGTATCTTCAACAGCTCGAAATGGAATCCAACGGAAAATCGGTGACCGCGGACGGTGCGCCGCTGGGTCGACCGAGCGCAGCGATTACTTGGGGTGGTGTTGGTACAGACGCGCAGCATGCAGTGTTTCAGCTGCTCCATCAGGGCAGCCATGTCGTGCCGGTCGAGTTCGTTGCCTGTGTCGAGCCAGGAGATTCGCTCGAACCTGAACACCACCGTTTGTTGCTGGTCAATGCGTTCGCGCAGGGCGCAGCGCTGATGACAGGACGCACTAGCAAGGATGGAAACCGAAATTACCCCGGTGATCGCCCCTCGACGACAATCCTCCTCGATCGTCTCGACGCGCACACACTCGGCGCGCTGATCGCGTTTTACGAACAAAGGACGTTTGCCAATGCACTGATGCTCGGCATTAATCCGTTCGATCAGTTCGGTGTCGAACTGGGCAAAGCGATGGCCGCGAGCGTGGATGATCCCGAACATCGCGCGCAGTTCGATGCTTCGACACGCGCATTGATCGAGAGGGCAGGCGTTTAATGGAATCGTCAAGACGGCTGTCTGGGCGGCTCCGTTACGCGTTCTGCGACCGCTGGTGTCCACGGACGCTGTACGAGCGAATGCTTGACTTTCACCTTCGATGGCTTGCGTCAGAACCATGCATATAGGGCATTATGAATGAAAGATAAATTTGACTACGACCTTTTTGTCATCGGTGCGGGTTCGGGCGGTGTTCGCGCTGCGCGCATCGCAGCGGGCCACGGCGCCAAAGTCGCCATCGCCGAGGAATATCGTATCGGCGGAACCTGTGTCATTCGCGGCTGCGTGCCGAAGAAGTTACTCGTCTACGGTGCGCATTTCGCCGAGGACCTGAGCGACGCGCGCCAGTTTGGATGGGATGTCAAGGAAACGAAATTCAACTGGCCTGTGCTTCGCGACAACGTGTTGGCAGAAGTCACCCGTATTGAGGCCATTTATAACGAGACCCTCACGAACCACCAGGTCGAGGTGTTCAAGACGCGCGCTGTATTGACCAGCCCCCAGTCGGTGAAGCTCGCCAACGGACGCGAGATTCGGGCAAAGACCATCCTGATCGCGACGGGTGGCTGGCCGGTTCGTCCCCAGTTTCCCGGGAGTGAGTACGGCATCACGTCAAACGAGGTCTTCCACCTCGATACGCTGCCCAAGCGGGTCGTTATCGCTGGCGGCGGCTATATTGCCAATGAATTCGCGGGTATTTTTCACGGTTTCGGCGCGCATGTGACGATCGTTAACCGAAGTGACCAGCTGCTGCGCGGGTATGACGAACAGATCCGCGATCGATTGCTGCAGATTTCCATGAGCAAGGGGATCGAATTCCGCTTCAACGCGCCGTTCGAGAAGATCACCAAGAACGAGGATGACACGCTTCACATTGAAATGACTGGCTGCGACGCCATCGATGCCGATCTCGTCCTCTTCGCGACCGGGCGGGCACCTAACATTTCCGGACTGGGGTTGGAGCTTGTCGGTGTTGAGCTGAACGACAAAGGCGCGATCAAGGTGGACGAGGACAACAAATCGTCGGTCGCCAGCATTTACGCAGTCGGCGACGTAACCGACCGCATACAGTTAACCCCTGTGGCGATCCGAGAGGGGCAAGCATTTGCTGATACGGTGTTCGGGAACAAGCCGACCCGGGTAGATTACACCAACGTGCCAAGCGCGGTGTTCAGCCACCCACCGATGGCAGGCGTCGGTTTGACCGAAGCGCAAGCAAAAAACAAACTTGGCACGATCCGTACTTACACATCCGATTTCCGCGCGATGAAGAACGTACTGGCGGGGCGCAACGAACGCGCGCTTTACAAAATGATTGTCGATGCTTCGACGGACGTGGTTGTAGGCCTGCACATGATCGGGCCAGACGCGCCCGAAATTCTGCAGGTCGCAGCGATTGCGGTGAAGGCCAAGCTCACCAAGGCCGAGTTCGACGCGACGGTCGCGCTGCATCCGTCGATGGCGGAGGAGCTGGTGTTGCTCAGATAACGTGTAGCTGCTTGCCGGGGGCTCAGCAATGCGGCAGCGCAGGCTGCGAAAACAGAGGGAAGACAGACCTATGCGATGTGACCGCGTCCTGCTCGCCTATCTCTTGGCTGGCATCGGCACCTCGGCTCTTGCCGATACCCAAAGGTTTGCGGTGTTCCGCAAGGACATCAATGTCGGGCACGTTGTCGTCGATTCAACCAAGGATCTGAGCGGTGAGGTCGCCAGGGTCGAGTTCGACGTCAAGGACAATGGACGCGGACCGACAGTCGCCGAGGCCTTGACCCTCGATCCGAGCGGCCTCCCGACGCGTTGGTCGATCACCGGCGCACAGACCTTCGGCGGCAAGATCGACGAAAAATTCGAACGCACCGGCACGGTCTCGACATGGCGAGATTCCGCAGGGCCTGGGATCGAGAAAGGCGCAGCGAAGTTGTATGTTGCACAAAGCGCCAGCCCTTATGCGCTGCAAATCTATGCGCGCGCGATTCTGAATTCCGGCGGGCGCCTTGCGGTCCTTCCTGCTGGCACGCTGACGATGACCAAGAGCGACACACTTGTCCTCAAGAGCGCTGCCGGCGACGTGCCGGTGACGCGTTATGAACTTGCCGGTCTTGACCTGACGCCAGTAACGATGCTGCTCGACAACGATAATCGCCTGATAGCGTTGCCGTCGGCGGGTGGTGGCGTGGTGCGCACCGGGTTCGAAGGGGAGAATGCGCGGCTGCGCGACCTGGCAGCGAAGTGGCAGGGCGAGCGCCTCGCAACAATCCAGCGTGAGACAGCCAAACATTATCTCGGACCAGTGCGGATCACCAATGTCCGGCTTTTCGATCCTGCGACTGCCAAACTAACAAGCCTTGTATCGGTTGTGGTCAACGGGCGCGATATTGTGGGGATCCAGGCGATCGACAGTACACCCACACCCGGCGAAACCGTTATAGATGGAGCCGGCGGAACGCTTATTCCCGGCATGACCGAGATGCACGCGCATCTGTCGGCCGACGGCGCGCTCCTCAATCTGCTCGCGGGCATCACCACGGTGCGCGACATGGGCAATACCAATACGGTGCTCGAGGCCCTCAACCGGCGTATCGAAAATGGCGAAGTTGCCGGACCGCGCATCGTGCGTAGCGGATTTATCGAAGGCAAATCGCCGTTCAGTGCAAACAACGGCTTCGTCGTCGACAGCCAAAGTCGTGCGGTAGAGGCTGTTCGGTGGTATGCAGCGCGTGGATTCTGGCAGATCAAGATTTACAACAGCATCGACCCGAAATGGGTGCCTGCAATGGTCGCGGAGGCGCACCGATTGGGTTTGCGGGTCGCGGGACATGTCCCGGCGTTTACCAACGCTGATGCGATGATCGCGGCAGGTTATGATGAACTCACTCATATCAATCAGCTGTCGCTGGGCTGGATCATCAAGCCCGGCGAGGACACACGCACGCTTTTCCGGCTGACTGCGCTCGGGCGGTTGCCAGCGCTCGACCTCGATTCGGCGCCCGTGCAGGCGACGCTCAACATGATGAGGGCCAAGCGGATTGCACTGGACGCAACGCTCGGCATTCACGAAAATCTGCTGCTCAATCGTGACGGCATGGTCGCCCCGGGTTCGGTGGACTATATCGATCACATGCCCATTGGTGTGCAGCGCGACCTGAAACAGGCGTGGAGCAACCCCGACACGTTCGGCGGTGATGCCAACGCGCGTGCGGCTTATGCCAAGCTGATCGAGGTCGCTCGGCGAGCAAACGCGAAAGGTATTTTTCTCGTGCCCGGTACCGATACCGGCGGGTCGTTCACGTATCACCGGGAATTGGAAATCATGACGCAGCTCGGCATGACCCCGGGGCAAGTGCTGGCGCGTGCGACGGGAGACATGGCGAAGTACCTCGGCACGGATCAACGCCTGGGCAGCGTCGAACGCGGAAAACTTGCCGATTTCTTCCTGGTAGCCGGCGATCCAACCAAGGATTTGCGCGCGATCAAGTCGATTTCGATGGTGGCAAAGGACGGCGTGTTTTATTTTCCTGCAGAAATTTATCCGCGGTTTGGCATCCGGCCATTTGCTCCGTCGCCCAAAGTGATCCCGCCCGATCCTGCCAACAAAGGCACGTTGACTGTGTCGCGCGACGACGGCAGCGTACGCCAAGGCTATTCGTCCCAGCTAGGAAGCGAATTGCGCCGGGAGGGCGACGAGTGACCCGGCGGATGCAGCAACGCCAATAACCTCGACGTCGGCGTTCTTATTAGACAAGCTGCGCGATTATCTCGCGAACAGTGAGAAAATCGTCGACAACCAGAAGCCCGAACGTCCCGCGGACGAGTAAATTGCGTCCGACCGGCTGCTGACACCGAGCGTAACGGCGTCCTCAAAGTAGGGATCAACGCGGTGCGCAACTGCTTGCTTGTGACCGTCGCATACTGCAACAAGTGAAGCTTGTTTGCGGGAGGACGACTATGATGCAAACGGTGCTCGTTTCGGGCGGCAGCGGCTAT
>JAYVVA010000211.1:0-2809 GCA_043787435.1 Sphingomonadales bacterium
CTAGTTAAAAGGAGATCAAGCATGAAGACGTTCATACTGGCTATGGCCATGGCGGCATCGGCGCTAACCGCAATGCCTGCGACCGCCATCGCTCAGGATCGTGGGGATTATAAGGGAGACCACGGCGACAATCGGGGTGACGACCACGGCGACAATCGGGGCGACGACCACCGCGACAATCGGGGCGACGACCATCGCGACAATCGGGGTGACGACCACCGCGACAATCGTCGTGACGAGCACCGGGGCGATCATCGCGACGCGCGTCAGGATGCATGGCGCAGTTACGGCCGCTATGATTACAACCGTCCTGACTCCGGTCAGGGCCGCTATTACGCCGATCGCTATTACCGCGACGGCCGCTACTATCGTCCTATCCGTCTGACGCGGAACGACCGCATTTATCGGGGCTACGACAACCGTTATTATTGCCGCCGCTCGGACGGGACAACCGGTCTGATTATCGGCGGTATCGCGGGAGGCTTGATTGGCAACCGTATCGATCGCGGCGGCTCGGGGATCCTTGGTACGTTGTTGGGCGCCGCCGCAGGTGCTGCGATCGGGAGCTCGATCGACCGCGGTCAGGTGGTTTGCCGGTAACGAAGTTGGTTGGGCATCGGCGAGCGGATCGCGACGCCGCCGATGTCTGCCCGCTAGGACCCGTGTGGGGTGAGATGCCTGTTCGCTGCGTCGCGCGATGGAAAAGAACCTAGATCTTGGGTCTTCGCCCGCGTGGGGTACCCATGAGGGAAAACCAGGCTAGTTTTTCGTCTTTGCCGTGACTTGGCAGGCGCGCTAACGCGGCGGCGCCAAGGAGAGCCAATATTTCTACTGCCCAACCGCCCGTCGCCGCCCGTCATCCCGCAACGACATATGTTCATGGCTGCGCTCTCGCCGACGATTACGGCTGGTTGCGCGATCCTGGCTATCCCGAGGTGACCACCGCAGAAATACTGGATCACCTGAAGGCGGAGAACGCGCATTTCGAGGCCGCGATGGCCCCACGTCAGGCACTGATCGATACTCTTTTCAACGAAATGAAAGGTCGTATCAAAGAGGATGATTCAAGCGTTCCGACCAAGGACGGTAACTGGATTTATTGGCGAGCATTTGAAACCGGCGGCCAATATCGCAAGTGGTGGCGGCGTCCTATCGCTGGCGGCCCGGACGAACTCATCCTCGACGAACCTGCGCTGGCGGCCACGAAGGATTATTTCAGGCTTGGCGCGCTGTCGATAAGCGAAGATGGGCGTTACCTTGCTTACGCGATCGATGATGATGGCTCCGAACGCTTTACCACATATGTCCGCGATCTGAACACCGGGGAGCATCTGTCCGACGTCATCCCCGAGACCATGGGCGCGCTCGTGTGGAACGCTGATGGAACGGTTCTGCTTTACGGTCGCGTCAATGAACATTGGCGTATCGATACCCTCCTTGCGCATCGGATCGGGACACCCGTAGAAACCGATGTGGTCCTTTCCCACGAAGATGATATCGGCTTTCAGTGCGGCATCGGCATGACCCACAGTCGCGCCTGGATCGCGCTTGCGACTGGCGACAATACGACGAGCGAAGTCCGACTTGTCCCGACCGACGATCCGTTCGCCGCGCCAATCATGGTTCGCCCGCGTCAGGCGGGTATCGAATATGATGTTGAAGAACATGAAGGCATTTTGTTCATTGTTACCAACGATACCAGTCCGCAGTTCCGACTGTGCACTGCGTCGGTATCGGATGCGGGCGCATGGACGGAACGGATCGCTGCGCGTAACGATTTCTACTTGACCGACGTTACCTGCTTTGCCGACTTTTTCGTCGTCGAGGGCCGCGAAAATGGGCTCGATCAGATCGAAGTGTACGCCTACGACGCCAGCGCGCCAAAGCGGATCACGTTTCCCGAAGCGAGCTATGTCGCAGGGCTCGACGAAAATCCCGAATTTGTGACCGACCGGCTCCGGTTGTCGTATGAATCGATGGTCACGCCCGACCGTGTGCTCGATCATGACCTAGCCACCGGTATACAGACGGTGATGAAAGAGCAGATCATCCCTTCGGGCTACGACGGTGACCGGTATGCAACCGAACGACTGATGATAGCCGCGCGAGACGGCATTATGATCCCTGTTTCAGTTGTTTACGAAAAAGAGTTCCCCAAAGATGGGAGCCGCCCGCTCTACCTTTATGGCTATGGCGCGTACGGGATTGCGATACCGCCGGGCTTTTCGACCTCGCGGTTGAGCCTGATCGACCGGGGTTTTGCTTTTGCTATTGCGCATATCCGGGGCGGCGACGATCTCGGTCAGCAATGGCAACTCGATGGCAAGCTCGACAAGCGATGGAATGCGTTCACCGATTTCGTTGACGTGGCTAGGGGAATGATCGATCTCGGATTTACGTCCGACGGGCGCGTTTTCGCTGCGGGCGGTTCGGCGGGTGGCGAGTTGATGGGCGTGGTGATTAACACCGACCCCGACATTTGGGGCGGTGTCGCAGCGCACGTGCCATTTGTCGATGTGCTCAACACGATGCTCGACGACACGCTGCCTTTGACACCGGGAGAATGGTCGGAATGGGGCAACCCTGTCGAGGATAAAGCCGCATTCGACCTGATCGGTAGCTACTGCCCCTATCAAAATGTAAAGGCACAGGATTATCCACCTCTGCTCGTCACTGCAGGCCTCACCGATCCGCGCGTTACCTATTGGGAACCAGCGAAATGGACGGCGAGGTTACGCGCGACCAAGACTGATACCAATCCGCTGCTGCTTAAGACCAACATGGGCGCAGGACACGGTGGAAAGTCGGG
>JAYVVA010000212.1:0-2169 GCA_043787435.1 Sphingomonadales bacterium
TAGTATTCTCGACCGGCTCGAGTGTCGCTGGCGTTCTCGCGCAGCAGCTGCAGGTGCTGCAGCCTGGCGATTATCATCTTTCGGGGCGCAGTATTGGAGTTGATCAACCCGAAGCATCACGCCCCTATTGGACGTTGCGTTGCCAGCCCGATGGACGCGATCTGGGCCGAGTGCCACTGCCAAATTCAGCCCAAGCCAACGGAGCATTCGCCGGCAACTTCCGCGTGCCACTTGCCTGCCCGTCACAGATGCTGGCACTCATCGCGCAGCCATCGGAGTCCGATTCGGGAGTTTCGGGGCAAATCGAACGGGTTGAGCTGGTGCCAGGGCAACGATGACTGGAGAACGTCGATGACAACGCGCGGCTGTGTGAAAGCAATCGGTTGGACAGTTGGTGTCGCTTCGCTCGCGATCGGCAACCTGTCGTTCGCCCAGTCTTCAGCGCACACCCCAAAACCCGACAATGCGCAGCTGGAGCAGCAACGTGCTCGCCAGCAGGCAGCACAGCAGCTTTCGGATACAGCAGTCCTTGAGCATAGCAGATCTATCTTCGAGATGGATCCGTACCAGGCGTCGACCAAGCCCCAGCACTCAGCTGTAGGGCGGCCTGGTGAGCGGCAAACGAGTGAAACTCTGGTACCCGCTTATACGCCGCTGGAGCGCGTCGCGGGACGAATACAGACGCGCGTCCAATCGCGGATAAATAATCGGCTGGACCGTTTTAACGCACTTCCGCCAATATTGTCGCCCTTTGCGACGGCCGCCGACCAAGCCCGAATCGCGACAGCGCGTCGCCGCTGACAATGCGGCGCACGTGTCGTGCGACGGGGTGTAGCACTTAACACGCAGACAATACCGAACGGATTGCCGGTTTAGTGCGACTGCTACAAACAGCTGACGGCAAAAAAAAGGGGACGAAAACCGTCCCCTTTTCTTGAAATGCTAAAATTTACAGGCTGGTAGCTGTCTTCTTATTGCTGTCGGCAGCGATGATAATGCCACCGATGACAGCTGCAGCAGCGAGAACAGCAATGATGATGCCGCCACCAACCATTTTCTTCCCACGAACGGCATGCGCGCCGGTGCGAGCCGAAACTGCGCTCGTAGGCGCCGTGATCGACAACCTCGAAGCTGCAGGCGAGGCCGAGGCCAAAGTCGGAATAGCAACAAGCGACAGTGCCATCACGGCCGACGTCGCGAACTTGGAAAAACTCATGCGTACAACTCCCATCTAAAACCTAAAACTCGCCGAGACCTATGCCACTACATCGCAGCGCACACAACCCCCACTATCCAACGACTTGCCGTTCTGTACGGTTCCCTCAAAGCTAAACTCGTTGTGCAGTGACGACATTTCGTTAAACATATGTTACTAAAGCGCAAATAACATCCGATTGTTCCGGAAGCATTGAGAAATCAGTCTTTCCCAAGGGCTAAGATAGTTAACGATTTGCTACTTTTTGACGAAAACGAGAGGCGAGTCTCTCACGAACTTAGCATGGCACGGCCACGAGCGTTGCGCACATCACCGGAACGCTTCATCCAAGGCTCTTGATATTTGGAGATAATATGGGGCTCGTCGATTTCCGAAAAAATGCTGCGCCGCCGTCGGTGCAGCAGAACGATCTTGGCCTCCCAGGCTGGGCATACAGCGACGCCGACGCACTGGCGGCCGAGCGGGGGCGCATTTTCTTGAAGTCGTGGCAGATCATTTGCCACTCGAGCGATCTTCCTGAGGCCGGCAACTGGCAATCGCTGCTAATCATGGGTGAGTCGATCATCGCGTTACGGGGGAATGACGGGGTCGTTCGAGCATTCGCGAACGCTTGTCGTCATCGCGGGGCGCGTATCCTCGACGGACATTCGGGTTGCACCAGGAAGGTCGTTTGTCCCTATCACGCATGGACATATGAGCTTGACGGAGCTTTGTCGGGCGTCCCCTTGCGGAGCGATTATCCGGCACTTGACGCGCGAGAGCACAGCCTGGTCGAGTATCCGGTCGAGATCTGGCGCGGCTTTATCTTCGCCGCGGTCGAGCGGCCGCCAGTCAGCGTGGCCGAAATGATGGGGCCCCACGAAGCTGAAATTGCGCCGTATCGGCTTGAGGATATGCGCGCAATCGGGCGGGTCACCATTCGTCCCCGTCCGGCCAACTGGAAGAATATCAGC
>JAYVVA010000213.1:0-5173 GCA_043787435.1 Sphingomonadales bacterium
GGGATCTCCAAAGCTTCCTAACATTTCGGTTACGAATCGGATATATACTAATGCGGTCGCAATTCGGGACGGGGCAGCGCGGTGCGTGGAATCCCGTTATGCAGGGGTGCATGCGTGACCAAGTCGCTATGTCTTTACATGCTGCCGTTATTCGGCTTGCTCGCAACTGCGGCTGAGGCGCCACCGCTGGCGGCGCTTGCAATCCTGCAGCCAGGAAAATGGGAACTGAGCTCTCACGATACCGGTTTTGCCCCACGCTCGGTATGTATCGGCGATCCCAAAGTCTTGCTGCAGATCCGCCATCCCGTTGTGCCGTGCAATCGCTTCGTCGTCGCAAATGATTCCCACCGTGCGATCGTCAGCTATTCTTGTGCAAGTGCTGGAAATGGCCTGACGACAGTGCGCGTCGAAACGCCGCGTCTGGCGCAAATCGAGACGCAAGGCGTCATGAATGGATCGCCGTTCGATCTCACGATCGAA
Source organism: Sphingomonadales bacterium (assembly GCA_043787435.1). GTDB lineage: Bacteria > Pseudomonadota > Alphaproteobacteria > Sphingomonadales > Sphingomonadaceae > Sphingomonas_O. The sequence goes on from JAYVVA010000213.1 coordinate 481, forward strand.
GCCCGTCGAATCGGGGAATGTTCGGCACTGCCGATACGCTGACCGCACTGTGACTTAAAACCTGATGGTAGCGATTTGTTAACCAACCTTGACTAGAAAGGCCGTCAGCGGATCGAGGTTTCCGGTGCGCTTTCCTCCCTAGTGGGCCGCAACGGCCCTATCTGGGCCGCTCTCCGGAGCGGCCCTTTTTTTTGCCGGACTTGCGGTGGCGTCGCCCCCGTTCTAGCGGCGCCACACCATGATGCTTCGTGCTGCTCCTCCCAACGCAATTGCCGTTGCGCTCGTTTCCGGCGGTCTCGATTCTATGGTAGCAGCTGGTATGGCGCGCGCAGCCGGGTACCGGTTGCTTGCACTGACCATCGATTACAACCAGCGACACCGGATCGAGCTCAAGGCGGCAGAGCGCGTCGCCGCAATGCTAGGGGTCGAGCGCCATGTTGTCCTGCCGCTCGACCTGTCGCGTTTCGGCGGCTCGGCTTTGACGGATGCCAGCATCGCAGTGCCAAGCGGCGGGATCGAGGCCGGGATCCCCGTCACTTATGTGCCGGCACGCAATACAATTTTCCTCTCGGTTGCCCTTGGCTGGGCAGAGGCAACGGGCGCGGATGATCTCGTAATTGGTATCAACGCGCTTGATTATTCGGGTTATCCCGATTGTCGTCCCGTATTCATTTCGGCGTTCGAGGCAATGGCCCGGACCGCTACCAAGGCAGGAGTCCAAGGTGCGAAGCTGACAGTCCACGCTCCGCTGGCCAAAATGAGTAAGGCCGCGATCGCGCGCGCTGCCGCTGAACTTGGTCTCGACGCAGGTGTTACGTGGTCGTGTTATGATCCGACGCCGGCCGAGCAACCGTGCGGTGTCTGCGACAGTTGCCGCTTGCGCGCCAAAGGCTTCGCCGAGGCCGGACTTACCGATCCAGCACTATGAATTATGCCGTCAAAGAGATGTTCCTGACCCTCCAAGGAGAAGGCGTGCAGGCAGGTCGCCGTGCAGTCTTTGTTCGCTTTGCCGGGTGTAATCTGTGGAGCGGACGTGAGAAGGATCGGAGCACGGCGGTATGCCAGTTTTGCGATACTGATTTTGTCGGTGTCGACGGCGTCGGCGGCAGGCGCTTTGCCGATGCTGAAGAACTTGCCGATGCGGCGGTTGACCTGTGGGGCGAAAGGCAGGCGTTGCGTTACGTTGTCCTGACCGGCGGCGAGCCGATGCTTCAGATCGACGATGCGCTGATGGAAACGCTCCATTCTCGGGGGTTCCAGGTCGGCGTCGAAAGCAACGGCACGATTGCAGCCCATCCTGGTATCGACTGGCTCTGCGTAAGTCCTAAGGCGGGCAGCGATGTCGTGCAAAGGTCTGGGAACGAACTGAAACTGGTCTGGCCGCAACCCGGTAGCGACATCGCCAAAATGGAGGGTTGGGACTTCGACCATTTCCTGTTGCAACCAATGGACGGCGCAGATGCAGCGCGTTCTCGCGACGCAGCAATCGCGTTCGTCATGGATCGCCCGATCTGGCGCTTGACGACGCAGGCTCACAAGCTGCTCGGTCTGCGCTAAGAAACGCTGCTAAAGATAAATCATCCCACATTGGGCGCGGTAGTTGCCTCGGCGGTCCCAGCAGCGATCGTCGAAGCTTGGCACTGGGACATTGAAGACCGGCATTGTGCGTCGAAAATATTGCTCGCTGCCTGGGCCCAAGCCGCTGCGGAGCTCGCGTAACCGCTCAACGACAAAGATCGTCAGGGCGCCACGCGGCGTGAATTGCGCCATCTTCCCGATCTTCGAAGCAGTCTGGCAAAATCCGTACTGGTTACCGACCGTTGAGAAGCCGCTGTACGTCCTGGTGCCGAACTGATCGAGCGCGTTCTGCGCAGCCTTGGCGGTCTTGGTCGTGCGGACGAAATACTTGTGCAGCGTTTCATAGGCCTGCGCCAGTTCGACGGCGTGGTTGATGTACATTCCATCGTAGCTGTTTTCGGCCAACAGGGTTCGATCGAACTTGCATTGCAACTTGGCAACATTCAGACCGGCTCGCATCTGCCACGTCCAGTTGGCACGCTCTTCGGCTACGGTCGCGCCCGGCAGGCTAATCCCGATACCTGGGTCGCCCGGCACGAGGGGAGCCCCGGTAAAGTCAGGCGATTGCCAGAAGATTTGGGCGGAGGCCGGGCCTGAGTTAAGGGCGCCGACAACGCAACTCAGGGTCATGCCGATCGGCAGCAGCCACAAACGCATTCAATAATCTCCATATCTCTGCCCTGTCTCTAGGGCTCGATGATCGGTACGAAACCCCCTTGTGGTCAAAGGCGCTTGCCGTGCGATGAACCGCCTAGATTCCGGGTCGAAATCGGCCATGGAGCGGAACAGCTGCCCCACTGAAGACAAAAAGAAAGGGCCGCCCGGTTGCCCGGACGGCCCTGCCTTAAACAGTCGCTCGAAAGCGCGAAATTAATTCGCGTTCGTGCTGTTGGCTGCGCTGTTCATCGAGTTGGCTGCGCTGTTCATGGAATTGGCGGCGTTGGTCATCGCACCATCAGCGTTGGTCATCGTGTCCTTGGTCGTGCCTTCCATGGCGTTGGTGGCGTTCATGTCAGTCGCATTGACTTCGGTCGTGTTGGTCGACTCTGTCTTGCTGCAGGCAGCAACAGCGAACGCGGCGGCGGCGATCATCGAAACAGTAGCAATCTTGCGCATTTATATGCTCCCTAGGAATGGCGGACTTGGATGGCCCTTTGCCCTAATACCCAAATCGAGGTGGGCTTTAGCTTTTCTTTACCGGTCACTCAAGCGAATTGTGTCATTTTTCCGGCAAGATCAGAGAACCTCCAGAAAACGTGGGAATTCTGCCATTAACGCGGCATCTAGATCGGCCATCTTTACTGTTTTACCCAATTTCGAAAGGCTGGTGACGCCAAATTGAGGCAACCCGCAGGGTATGATTCCGTCAAAATGTGACAAATTCGGGGCAACGTTCACTGAGAATCCGTGAAGCGATATCCAACGCCGAACGCGGATTCCGATCGCGCCTATTTTCGCTTCCTGGCCCTCGTCTTCGGCCCAAATGCCGATTCGGCCGGGCGCCCGCCACGCCTTAACTTCGAGGTGTTCGAGCGCTGCAATCACCCAGCCTTCGACGGCATGGACGAAACACCGCACGTCGCGCCCGCGCTTGCCGATATCGAGGATGATGTACCCCACGCGCTGCCCGGGGCCATGGTAGGTATAGCGACCGCCGCGCCCCGCATTAAACACCGGAAACTGCGCGTCGAGCAGCTCGGTGGGGGTGGCGCTGGTCCCCGCGGTGTAGAGTGGCGGGTGTTCGACCAGCCAAACAGCCTCGCGCGCCTCGCCGCTTGCGACTGCTGTGGCGCGTGCCTCCATCCACGCGAGTGCCTCAGGATAGGGGACAGGTCCATCAGCGTGGATCCAGTCGATATCGGCGATCATGGTCACTTGTATGCCATGCACCGATTGCCTAGCGGCGGTCAAAGCACCCGAGGAGTGTCACGACCTATGATATTTTCTTATGACCGCGCCTGGGCCGATATTGTAGCGATGGCACGCAGCAATTGGGTGCTGCTGCTCACGCTTGCGGGCGTCTTTATTTTTCTGCCAGCGCTTGCTCTGTGGCTGTTGCTGCCGGTGCCCCAGGGGACGGGGACTGGCGAGGAAGCGGTCAAGACGTTTTTGGCATATTATCAGCGCAATTTTTGGGCCTTCCTGCTTGTCAACGCGATGGCGGCTCTGGGCCAAATCGTTATTCTTGTTCTTCTGATCGACCGCAACCGACCGACTGTAGCCGAGGCGATATCGAGCGGGGCGCGGCTGTTTCCCGGCTATTTTCTCGCCAGCCTGGTCGCCAATTTCGCCGTATTGTTCGGCCTCCTGCTCTTCATTGTGCCGGGCCTTTACATCCTCGGCCGATTTGTCGTGTTAGGCCCGGTGATGGCGGATCTCCGACTTGGTAATTCGTGGGCGGGGCTGCGGGAAAGCTGGCGGCAAACAACAGGGGCCGGCTGGCGGATTGTAGGTTTGATGCTGCTCGTGCTCCTTGTCGGTTGGATCGCCACGTCGGCAGCAACGTCGGTTTTGACGGTGGTGGGCCGAGTATTACTGCCGGGACCGCTCAGCCTGATCGCTGCCGCGCTGGCGAACGCGTTGGGCAGTGCGGTGCTTGGCTTGCTGCTCATTCTATTAGCGGCGGGGATTTACCGTCAGCTCACCTCGATGAGAGGGACATGAGGTGCAGCATCGCGAGGCAGGCTCCCCGTCAATCGCGGATCGGGGAATGTCTCGACCTCGCGTTTGAACGGCACAAATCCTTGCGCTCGGTAGAAGTTCAGTGCGGACGGGTGGTCAAGCGTGCAGGTGTGCACCCAGACGCGGGCGACGTCCCTGCGCCAAGCGCGGGCAAGCGTTTCTGCCATGAGCCAGCGGCCATGTCCGCTGCCAGTAAGCTCCGGCACAAGTCCGAAATAGCTGATTTCGCAGTTGGGGAGGTGCCGGAAATCGAGCTCAAGAAGCCCAACTTCGATCCCGCGCGGATCTGTCACGGCAAAGATCTCGACCGCAGGATCGCCGATCACGGCTTCAACAGTGGCGTCGGGCATCACAGCGCGGGAAAACCAGAGCCACGGTGCGCCGATGCGCGTGAACAGGATCCGATATTTGGCCACATCAGGCTTCGGCCACC
>JAYVVA010000214.1:0-1712 GCA_043787435.1 Sphingomonadales bacterium
TCGTCGATCGCCAAAATTACAAGACCCGCCGCTCGGCCGCCCTGGCCGAGTGGCAGTCGCTCGCCGCCTGAAGATCGATGTTTTGGCCCAAGTTGCGTCTAGCAGAGACAGGTAACCATTAGTCTGACAGCACCCAGCCGCTTTATCCCTGGTTCCGGTCACGTAGCTCTCGAGGATCTCGCCCTCGTGATCGACGGCGCGCCACAGGTAGACCATCTCGCCATTCATTTTGACGTACATTTCATCAAGGTGCCAACGCCAGTGGCAACACCCGCGCATGTGATTGATCCGCTTGCGACGAATTTTACCTGCCAAAAGCGGGCCAAAATCTGTTCCACCACAGTCGTACCGTCTCGTGGCAAAGATCAAAGCCACGCTCGTACGACAAATCCTCGACGTTCCGCTACGAAAGCGGAAAGCGAGCATACAGTAGCACCACTTCGCAGATCAGCACGGGTGTCGAGTGGAAATGCAGAAACGGACTGGCGGGCTTCGCCCTCGATCTGCGGCTCATTTCAGCTAACTACCAGTATCAGGCCCGACCTGCCTCATCCATTTGACAGAACCTCCTCCGTTGGTAGGAATTTCTCACAGTGCCCACGCGGGCCGTTGAGCGATGGTATGTGGATGGCCCCGCGATAGCGAGTGACATTTGCGGACATTCAACTTCTTGCGATTGCCGTGACAATCCACGCAGCCGCGTCGAACTGGACGACGTTGCCCTGGTGATGGCGCTCGGCGATCGCCGTTATTTTCTCGAGAACGACTGCCCGTTCACTGTCATCCAACGGAGCGATTGCAGGTGCAGCCGGACCAATGTTCCGAAAGAAATCAACCGCGTCATTCACTGCATCAGTACCTGCGCCGGCGACGTAGTTCCAGTCGACGGCTTGAAATGCGATGTTGTCCCATCCTGCATTCGTTAAAATGCTGGCCACGCGCTCCGGGTCGGCAAATGCAAAAGGTCCCGGGATCAGTGGATCGGGGGCTGGCAGGTTAGCAATTAGTGCCATCACCTCGGTCGCCCAAGGATTCAGGCTTCTATCGCGAAAGCATGAGAAAACGAGGTTCGCGCGCGGCTGTGCGGCAAGCGCGAGATTTGAGAAGGCGCCGACTGGGTCGTCGAAGAACATCACGCCATGGCGCGACATCAGCATGTCGGGGATGAAGCCCCGGTCGTTCCAGTGGGCGGCGTTTGCGGTTTCAAAGCGGCAATTGTCGAACCCTTTTGCCCGGGTTCGCGCGATTTCCAGCAAGTCGGCCGACAGGTCGATGCCGAGAATGCTCGCCGAGGGCAGTCGCTCGGCTAAGGCCAAGCTGGTCGCTCCGGCACCAACGCCCACGTCCAGCACAATATGCGGCTCCAAAGCTGCGACGCGATTGAGGAGCAGAGCGTTAAGCCCCTCAAAACTTCGGTCGGTGCGCGCCCATTCGCGTGCCCAGTTTTTGCCAACTCGTCCTTGCCATTCTGCGGCATCGGTCATCGGATACGCACCTTCATTTGAGTAAGATATAGATGGCCACTGCGATAACCATTCCGGCAAACCCTGCTCTGGCCACCTTTACGCGCATTGCCGGCCAACGCGACGTCGGTAGCCCCAACGCTGCGCCGACTACGCCGCCTGCTATATTCCGCCAACACCGAACCCCGTCATGGCGAAGGCCGTATGCGCGCTCGAAAACCGAATCCTCAACATTTCACAACGACTGCG
>JAYVVA010000215.1:0-5086 GCA_043787435.1 Sphingomonadales bacterium
ACGCCGGTTAGCCGGGAGCGTGGAGAGGAGCAAATTTGGGTCGTCCTGAGTTGTTTTGTGGCTCGTCTCATACCCGACCATGCTCCTGAGAGTTTTTTGAAGCAGCGGCTAACGAAGATAGGCCGGGAAGGGTGCGCAAAAGCGATGGTCGACACGGTTGTTGCCTACGAAGGCGGTTTGCGCTGCCGCGCGGAGCATGTCGGCTCGGGCGCAGTCGTGGTGACGGACGCCCCTACAGACAATCATGGGCTGGGTAACGGGTTTTCGCCCACCGACTTGCTCTCAGTATCGCTGGGGAGCTGCATTCTGAGTGTGATGGGGATCGCGGCCCAATCGATGGATGTGGAGTTGTCTGGCGCAACCGCGGTGGTATCCAAAAAAGATGGCCAACTCTCCCCGTCGTATCGCCCAGATTTCGGTAACCGTGCGGGTGCGAGGCAGCTTCGACAACAAGCAACGGGGCGTGCTCGAAGCGGCTGCTCACGACTGCCCGGTTCATGTTGCGCTCGCCATTGCGGCGCCAATCACGATAGAATGGCTCGGTTGATTGCCCGGTCTGTCAGGATTTCGGTAGGCACCCCGTCGTACCCCTACGGACGATCCTCGCCAGCGCTCGGAACCTGCTGTGCAACGCACCGCTACCACATGCTGTGTCGTCCTGACATTTAGGGGTCTACCTGCCTTCATGCGTCGCCGGTCACGGCCACGCTGCCGATCAGTAGGTTCGCCAAATGCGGGAGCGGGACGCCGGCGAGAGAGACGACCGGCGCCGGATCTGTTCGACCCGGGTTCGTAGTTGCGGTATATGACCTGCGCGGACCATGAGCGCTGCTACCGCAGCTTGGCAATCCCCAGACCGTCTGCCTTTGCTCGATCGCGTACCGATTCCTCGCTGCGGGTTAGCGCCTTGGCAATGGCTTTGAGTGCCAGGCCCTTTTTTGCCAGCGAGTGCAGCTTTTGGACTTCGGCAGTTGTCCATGGCTGGCGGTGGCGCTCGAACCGTTCGCTACTCATACCGGCGACCATTCGCCTTCGACTTCGCCTGCATCCCGCGCGACCTGCTCGGCCATCGGAATGGCATCGCTCAATCGGTCGAGGACGGCATCAATCCCTGTACCTGCCACCCCCGACAGCGGCATGATTTCGCATTTTGTTGCGCGTTTCAGTTTGGCCGTGATCGACTTGATCTCACCAGCATCGAGGGCGTCGATCTTGTTGAGGCCGATAACTTCGGGTTTGTCGGTGAGGCCCGCCCCATAGATTTCGAGCTCGTTGCGCACTGTGCGCCACGCCTTGACTGGGCTGTCGCCAGTCGCATCGATCAAATGAAGCAGTACGCGACAGCGCTCGATATGGCCCAAGAATCTGTCGCCGATCCCCGCGCCATCTGCCGCGCCCGCGATTAACCCAGGTATATCGGCTACGACGATTTCGCGGTGGTTGTGTGTTGCGACCCCCAACTGCGGCCGGACGGTGGTGAACGGGTATGCCCCCACCTTTGCCTGCGCATTCGTGACAGCATTAATGAAGGTTGATTTGCCGGCATTGGGCAGGCCGAGCAGCCCCACGTCCGCCAGGAGCTTCAGGCGCAGCCAGACCCATGCTTCTTCTCCGGGCCAGCCAGTGCCGTGCTGGCGCGGTGCGCGATTTGTCGACGTCTTGTAGCTGGCATTGCCCCGTCCGCCATCGCCGCCACGCAGGAAGACGCGTCGTTCTCCGGCGTTGGTGAAGTCGGCCAGAACGTGTTCTTTATCCTCACTCAGCACCTGTGTCCCGACGGGAACACGGACGACCAGACCCTTGCCACCGGCTCCGGTCATATTGCTGCCCGCGCCGCCCTTGCCGCGCGGCGCACGGAAATGTTGAGTGTAACGAAAGTCGATCAGCGTGTTGAGGCCAGGAACCGCTTCGATGATGATGTCGCCACCCTTGCCACCGTTGCCGCCGTCGGGACCGCCGTACTCGATGAACTTTTCGCGCCGAAACGCGACGGCGCCTGGGCCACCGGTGCCCGATGACATGTATATTTTGGCTTGATCTAGAAAATGCATCTCAGGCCTGAGCCATTCGCGCCATGACGCCACGGGAGGCCATCAACTGCTTGTAGGCGATATCGCGTGCGGCCGCGCGAGGAAGCGCTAGCGCATCGGCCATCGGCTTGCCGAGTAGCGCGTCGCCGAGCGCCATGAGGACGAGCATTAGCGTATCCTCACGGATCAGGCCGTCCTCGTTATCGTCCGCCAGTTCGTCGACGAGATTGTGGATGGCCGACAGAATGGGGTCGAGCGCGTCCTTGTTGCCTGAAAGGATCATCCATGTTGCCAACGCGCCTGCGCCCTGTTGATCGAAGGCGTCGAAAGTCATGTCGACGATCAGGTGCGGGTCGGCCTCTCCCCGTCGCGCACTGACGACGGTTTCCGCAATGCTATCGCAAACGGATTCAGCGAGCATTGCGGCCAACGCCTTTTGCAGGCCAAGGGCTGATCCAAAATGATGCAAAACGTTGGCATGCGTGCGGCCCACCTTGGCGGCGACGGCCTTAAGGGTCACTGCCTGCGGCCCTTCGGCAATCAGGATTTCACGCGCAGCTTCGAGTGCGGCTGTGCGACTTTCGTCGGGCGTCAGGCGCTTTCGTTCAATCGGATGATTTATTGACATTAGTGTAAGTAAGCTCTAATTTGGCCGTTCAGAAGGAGCCTCTAGCATGCCGCAGCGCGACAAGACACCTGCCCCGAAAACGCCGAAGAATTTGACCATTACGCCACGCGACCGCCGTTTCGGGCGTGAGCTGACTCAAAAGCGCTGGTGGCTTGGCGGCGATCCAGTCGGATCAGCGTATCACAATGCACTGTCGATCACGTTTCCCCGGGGCGAGGCCTTTTTTGTCGAATCGGTAAAAGCGTTCCGTGAAGGCGCCTCGCCCAAGCTCGCCGCCGAGATCCGCGCGTTCGTCACCCAGGAGGTCATGCATAGTCGCGAGCACGTATCGTTCAACAAACGCGTGACCGATGCAGGATACCAAATCGGCCATCTGGAAAAGGTTGTCGCCGATAGCCTCGAGCTGACGAAGAACCGCCCGCAGATTCTCAATCTGGCGGTCACGATGGCGCTCGAGCATTATACTGCAATGATGGCGCACCAGATGTTGAAGGACCCCAAAGCGTTTGCGGGAGCCGATCCCGAGCTGTCAGCGATGTGGAAATGGCACGCGATCGAGGAGATCGAGCACAAGGGCGTCGCATACGACACTTGGCTCCATGCAACGCGCGACTGGACGCGGTGGAAGCGCTGGAAGGTCAAGACGATCATGATGCTGATCGTGACCAAGAACTTTTGGACAAAACGTTGGGAGGGAACCCTCGACTTACTCGCCCAGGATGGCATCGTCGGGCGGCGCGCGAAGATACAACTGGCGTGGTACCTTGTCGGTAAACCGGGGCCGTTGCGGCGTCTATCGCTGCCGTGGCTCGCGTATTTTCTTCCGGGCTTCCACCCTTGGAATCATGACGACCGCCCGCTGATCGGCAAGTATGACAGCGATTACGCGGCCGCTAATATGGCGCAGCCTGCTCTGGCTGCGTATTGATGCAGGCATGGATGTTCCCGCCGTCGCACCGACCCTGACCACCGAACGTCTCATTCTTCGCGCCATCACAATGGCAGATTGGGAGCCCTACGCAACGATGTGGCAGGATCCACGTGTTACGACCTACATCAGCGGTGTGCCACGCACGCGAGACGTGGCCTGGCCCAAGTTCGGACAGGCGATCTCGATGTGGACGCTGGTTGGTTACGGCAATTGGACTGTGATCGAGCGTGAGAGTGAGGCATTTCTCGGGGTTGCGGGCCTTTCCGACTTCAAGAGGGGCATTGCCGAGCTGGATCTCTTTCCCGAGGCAGGATGGGCGTTCGCGGCGGAAAGCTGGGGCAGGGGAATTGCCACCGAAGCTATTGCTGCCGTTGTCGGATGGGCCGATGCCGCCGGGCTTGTCGAAACTCGCAGCATGATCGACCATGCTAATATTGTGTCGGCAAAAGTTGCCCAACGTTGTGGCTATGTACCTTTCGCCGAACTGCCTGGTGAGCGGCGGGCGTACAGACGGACCGCTACGCCGCCAACGCCATTGAAGGTGTGAGCTCCATCGCATAGGTCTGCCACGGAAGCTGGAGTCCACGCGCCCGGCATTCGCGGGATTGGACGACACCGGTCGTCGCAAACCCCAGTTTGGAAAAGACGCGGCCCGAAGCGGGATCGTCGATGAAATGGCCCGAGACCAGCCGATCGATGCGCAGCGAATCTCGTGCAGCTTCCACCACAGCGCGTCCGGCTTCGGTTGCATAGCCACGACCCCAGTGTGACGGGACGATCCAATAGTCCAACTCGATCTCCGGCCGATCTTTGCGATCGCGCTCGACGAGGCTTAGCCCGCCGATCAGGCGTAGCGTGCGAGGCGTGCGCAAGAAGACGAGCAGGTGAGCCTCGTGCGCCGTTCTGTCTCGCCCAAGATAGGCAACCGCATCGTCGACGCGATAAGGCAGAGGTGTCTCGGCAACGTTCATTACCACCTCCTCTCGGGCAAATGCCTCGGCCAGAGCCGGTGCGTCATCGACCCAGCTAGGGCGAAGCAACAGATTCTGGGTTCTGATAAACACCTTATCTCTCCTCGGCTCGCCACTAGTGCCGTCATGTGACGCGCCAACGACAGTTAGGTAGGGGAGATAAGAAAAAGGAAGCTCGGGGGTGACCCTCACTCCCTGCAGCCTGGCATGCCAGGCCTTCGGGCCACCCGTGAGGCGACCCGCAAATCGGACCGCCGGTTTATTCGGCTGCCATGGCCACGATCGTGTCGACCGAGACGTACTTGCGACCCAGCTTGCCCTCGTGAAACGCAACGCGGCCCTCAATGAGCGCGAACAGCGTATGATCCTTGCCAAGACCAACGTTTCTGCCTGGCCAGACGCGGGTGCCGCGTTGACGAACGAGAATATTGCCAGCCAGTGCATGTTCGCCGCCGAACTTCTTTACGCCGAGGCGACGACCCGCCGAATCACGGCCGTTACGCGATGAACCGCCAGCTTTCTTATG
>JAYVVA010000216.1:0-3626 GCA_043787435.1 Sphingomonadales bacterium
GTGGGAAGGCGCGGCCATGCCCATAGCCACGCCGAGGTATGGCCCTCGCTGCAGGCGGTCGAGCGCGCTGTCCGGCGACTCTATAACAACGTCCGCATCGACATCGACGGCGACAAAGTTGCGTCGGTGCATGTCGAACGGCAGGACCTCGATGAGATGCTCGGCAATCTGATCGAGAATGCCGCGAAATACGGCGGTGGCAGCGTTTTTATCACTGTCGTCAACTCCGGCGCGTTCGTCGAATTCCAGATCGAGGACGACGGGAGGGGCATTCCCCAAGACGATCGGATTCACATGTTCGACCGAGGCGCGCGGCTCGATACGGGCAAGCCCGGGACCGGTTTGGGCCTCGCCATCGTGCGCGATGTGGCCGAAATTTATGGCGGTTCGGTCACGCTTGATGAAAGCGAAGACCTTGGAGGACTGCTCGTGCGGCTACGGCTACCGGCTGTCGCATGAAATTATCTTGCGCGGGCGTGTTACGTTAGTCACACGGCCACCATATCACAAAGAGGATTCGCCGGCCATGAAGACGCTTCTCCTTGCGAGCACAACGCTCGCCATAGCGACGCTCGTCGTTTCGCCCGTCGTTGCCAAACCGACGACCAAAGTCGCTGCAATCGAGCCTAGCGTAAAGCCTAAACTCGGCACGTTCGGCGTTGATCAGACAGCGATGGATACGAGTGTCCAGCCGGGCGACGATTTTTACAAGTTCGTGAACGGCGCGTGGACTCAACGCACCGAAATCCCGGCCGACCGGTCGAGCTGGGGTGGTTTTGCTATCCTGCGCAATCTTTCGGACGAACGCACCCGTTCGATCGTCGAAGATGCGGCCAAAGGGCAGAATACACCGGGTGGTGTGAATGAAAAAATCGGTGTTACCTATGCCAGCTTCATGGACCAAGCGGCGGTCGATGCGAAGGGCGCCGCGCCGCTCAAGCCCTACCTCGATACCATCGCCGGGCTTGCGACGCCGCGCGACGTGGCCCGTGCGTTTGCGCGCGCCAATCGGCGGGGGGTGGATATGCCGATCGGCCTCGGCATACAGCAGAACCTCGCAAACAACACAGTGTACGCTGTCTATGCCGGCCAGGGCGGTCTGGGTATGCCCGACCGCGACTATTATCTCAAAGACGACGCGAAGTCTGTCGAGACGCGAGCCAAATACATGACCCATGTTGCGGCGATGCTCAAACTCGCGGGCCTTCCGGACCCGGACGGCGCAGCCCGAAGGATCTATGCGTTTGAATACGCGTTGGCACAGGTGCAGTGGAGCAAGGCCGAACTACGCCAGGTGGAAAAGTCGTTCAACCCTTTCCCCGTCGCATCGCTGTCAACGAAAATGCCCGGGTTTGACTGGACGACGATGCTGGCGGAGTCGGGCCTCGCCAAAGAAAATATCGTGATCGTGACGCAGCCGTCGGCACTAACCGCAACCGCCAGGATTCTGAGCACGACACCGTTACCCGCCCTCAAGGAGTATCTTGCCTACCATATGATCACCGATGCCGCGCCGTACCTGAGCATGCCGTTCGTGACCGAAAATTTCGCTTTTTACGGTACGACCCTGTCAGGCACGCCCCAACTGAAGGATCGGTGGAAGCGAGGGGTCGATCTCGTCAACGCTAGCCTCGGCGAAGCCGTGGGACAGATTTATGTTCAGCGATATTTTCCGCCTGCCGCCAAAGCCAAAGCGGACGAGCTGGTGCGCAACCTGATTGCAGCGATGGATATCCGGTTGTCGAACCTGACCTGGATGGCACCCGAAACCAAGGTGAAGGCGCGTGCCAAACTTGCTGCGTTCACGCCCAAGATTGGTTACCCCGACAAATGGCGCGACTATTCGGCGCTCAAAGTTGTACCGGGCGATGTGCTGGGTAATGCCGAGCGTGTTGCTGATTTCAATTACCAGCGAGAACTCGACAAGATGGGCAAGCCCGTTGACCGCAGCGAGTGGTTCATGACCCCTCAGACCGTCAATGCCTATGCCAACCCGCTGCTCAACGAGGTCGTGTTCCCCGCCGCGATCCTGCAGCCGCCGTTCTTCGACCCGAACGCCGATCCGGCAGTCAATTACGGCGGCATCGGCGCTGTTATCGGGCACGAGCTTAGTCACCACTTCGACGATCAAGGCCGAAAGTTCGACATGAAAGGCAATTTTGCCGAATGGTGGACAGCGGAGGACGTGAGGCGGTTCAAGACCTACACTGATAGAGTAGTGGCCCAGTACGGTGCCTATGAGCCGGTGGCAGGGTTACACGTCAACGGCGAGCTGACTCTGGGCGAAAACATGGCGGATCTTGCTGGAATCAACGTGGCCTATGATGCGTATAAGATCTCCCTGAAGGGCAAGGCGGCGCCTATGATCGGGGGCTATACGGGCGATCAGCGGTTCTTTCTGGGCTTCGGCCAGATCTGGCAGAACAAATCACGCGAAGCCGCAATCCGGCAGCAAATCCTGACCGACCCGCATACGCCTGGCGCGTGGCGTCCATACGTCGCGCGCAATGTCGATGCCTGGTACACTGCCTTCGACGTCAAACCTGGCCAGAAATACTATCTGCCACCGGCGGCGCGCATCAAGGTTTGGTAGCCGTACCAGCCCGGGGGTTGGCGCTTTGGCTAACCCCATAGGGCCTAAGTCTGCGCGGCCTCGTGATGGCGGATCACTTCATCGATGACGAAACGCAGAAATTTCTCGGTGAAGTCGGGGTCGAGGTTTGCCTCTCCCGCGAGCGCGCGAAGTCTCGTGATCTGGCGTTCCTCACGGCCTGGATCTGCCGGGGGCAGCCCGGTCTGTGCCTTGTAAGCGCCGACGGCCTGAGTAACTTTGAACCGTTCGGCGAGCATGAATACCAGCGCCGCATCGATATTATCGATGCTCTGGCGGTAATGCTGCAACCGATTGTCCGTCACGTGCGTATCTCCTTGAGTGGACTTGCCTTAGCTGCGCACGCCGTCCAGAGGAACAGCCGATGACTGCAACGGTAACCAGCATTGCAAAAAATGCAGGGTGCACGCCCTCGCTCGACCGGATCATGGCGCTTGTCGCGAGTGACATGGCGCAGGTCAATCAGGTCATCCTCGACCGAATGCAGTCGGAAATCCCGCTGATCCCCGCGCTTGCCGGTCATTTAATTGCGGGGGGGGGCAAGCGGATGCGACCGATGCTGACACTCGCCTGCGCCCGGTTGCTCGACTATGCGGGCACACGCCATCACAAGCTGGCGGCCTCGGTCGAATTCATTCATACGGCGACCCTGCTTCATGACGACGTGGTTGATGGCTCGGACTTGCGCCGGGGCAAGCGTACCGCGAACATGATCTGGGGTAACCCGGCGACGGTCTTGGTTGGCGACTTCCTCTTCAGCCGCAGTTTCGAGCTTATGGTCGAGGACGGCAGCTTGAAGGTGCTGCGCATTCTCAGCCATGCATCGGCGGTCATTGCGGAGGGCGAAGTCAACCAGCTGACTGCCCAACGTCAGGTCGGGCTTGGCGAGGAACGCTACCTCAACATCATCAGCTCAAAGACAGCAGCGTTGTTCGCTGCCGCTTGTCGCATCGCCGCGGTCGTGGCGGAACGCGATGAGACCGTCGAGGAAGCCCTCGATGATTATGGCCGCAAC
>JAYVVA010000217.1:0-2750 GCA_043787435.1 Sphingomonadales bacterium
CGTGCAACCGTCCGCAACGGGGCAAGGAGATAGTGACGTGGAAACGGCGAAGTTTGTGGCTCTAGGCGTGTTTTTGGCATCGGCCTCGGTAGCGGCAAATGCCGCCGACCGTCGGCTGACGGTCGTCAATGCAACATCGCACACGATGACACGTCTTTACGCCTCACCTGCGCAAGGAACGCCGGTCGACGAGGACATGCTGGGCGACACGATTTTGAAGCCCGGTCAATCGGCGCAACTCGTGATTGGCGGGGGAGGAGATGCGTGCGTCTATGACCTCAAAGCCAGCTTTGACGACGACAAGACGCGAAAACAGAAGGTTAATGTGTGCGAGGTCCGGACCTACCGGTTTGCGGGCGAATAACGCTCAGACGTCCCGGTAAATTCTGATTTCCAAAGGCTGTTGCGAAGAGACACGCCCCCGGACCATGCCAGGCGTGGTGAAACACCACCCGGCGTCGCCGTTGGGCGATACGACGATCACGCCGCCACTGCCGCCCATGCCTGTGACGTCCGACATCACGACGCCCGCGGCTGTTAGAATGTCTTCACCAGTAAAGCGCACGCGAGCGCAGATTTCGTGTGCAACGCACCCGCGGATGAAAAATTCGCCCGACCCTGTCGCCGACACTGCACCAGCGCGGTCGTCGGCATAAGTGCCCGCACCAATGAGAGGGGAATCGCCGATCCGCCCCCAGCGCTTGCCGGTGACCCCTCCGGTAGACGTCGCGGCGGCAACATGACCATGGATATCGCAGGCAACGGCACCTACAGTCCCGTATTTCATGTCGACATCATAGGCGTCGGCATTATTTGACTTTAATTCGACGAGGTTTGCGCGGCGCTCGGGTGTGATAAACCAGTTGGGATCGGCCTGTTCGATGCCCACAGCGCGCGAGAAGGCGTCGGCACCGATGCCGGCTAGAAAGACGTGGCGGGTATTTTCCATCACGGCGCGCGCGAGGCCGACCGGATTGCGTGTCGCGGTCAATCTTGCGACGGCTCCCGCGTTGCGATCACGACCGTCCATGATTGCCGCATCGAGTTCAGCGACACCGTCAAAACTCAGTGCGGCACCGCGGCCAGCGTTGAAGTTGGGATCATCTTCGAGCACCCGGACAGCAGTTTCGACGGCATCAACCGAGGAGCCGCCCGATTGAAGAATAGCCGCCCCGCGCTCGAGCGCTTGGCCAAGCGCAGCCTCTATTGCGATTTCCTGCCCGGGCTTCATTTTATCGGGAGTGAGAATCCCGGCCCCGCCGTGCACGACAAGGTTCCAAAGTGTGTTTGTCATAGTGAGAAGCGCTACCAGTTGGACCGCGCGAAGAAAAGAACACAGCGTTGCCGTCGACCGGGAAACCGGACCGTAAAAACAGAAGTCATCAGCGTTGCTTCTTGGCGATGGTCGCGGTGAAATCGGGCGCCTTGTTCGCCACCCAATCGACAAATTTGCGCACGGAGGGGTTTGCTAGCAGATTCTCCACGTTCATCCCATGGCGCTGCAGTTCGGCATTGGTGAAATTGGCAATCAAAGTCTGCTGGCAAATGGGGTGCATCGGCACGACATCTCGCCCACCACGGCTCTTGGGAACCGGGTGGTGCCAAACTATTGTCTTGCCTGCAGGCCGGCCGCACAGCCAGCAGGCTGTAGCCGTCGCCGGCGCCTCCTCGTCCTCGCGACCGACGTCTGGATAGGGATCATGTTTGGAGTGTTTGCGGGCCATGTGTCTGCCTGAATTGCCTGAACTTGCCCGACCCACTTATAGCGCTGTACTCAGTTAGGCGCGCGAAATGTCGCGTGCTTGCCGAAAGCGAACAAAGGGGATGTTTCCCGGGTTGGGCTGGGCTACTTGGCAACCTCAGGCCGGCCGCATCGGTCCTGAGATGATAGGTTCTGGGCCGGCCGTAGCCGACCCAGGCGGTTGGACATGCGGGGGGGGGGCAGCTCCCCGCTCGAGTCAGCTACCGCCTGACCCACTCGCGAAGGAGCTCAGTGCTCCCCGGTGAGCTGAATTCGGCGCGACCTGCAGCTGCTTGCTGAAGTTGCTCACCGGTCATCTTCATGAACGCACGGATTTCCAATCCGCGGGCGTCGGATTCGTCCGGTGTTGCCAGCCTGTCACTGACCGTGACCAAGTAAAGGCTCGGCTCGCTTTCGCGCGGATAAGGATCCGAAAGGACCATGAAGCTTTTGATCCACCTCTTCGACTTGGCGAATTCCTGCTGTTTTTGCCAAACATCTGCAATGTCGTTTGCGATCTTCAGCGTGCCGCCGGGCTTCACGTGTACCCCGGTGACCGTCCAGAAATTCCCAACCTTGTAGGGATTGGGGTATTGTTGCTGCGCCGCTGCCGGCGGCGCTGTCATGAGCAAAACGGCTGCCGCCGCTACTAGATTGAACTTCATCATATGGTCCTTTCTCGCAACGGCTGATCGGTCGTACGCCAACTGCCATGTCCTGGCCGGCATTGTCGGCAATCATGGGCGGCGCACACGCGTAAAATTCTGCGACACTACCTGCCGTGAAAGTTACACATCCGGAACAACTGGGCAACTCCATTTTGGTCGCCCACGGACACCGTTGCTGACCAGATCAAACGGTGGGCGGTCTACAAGTATTGCAGCTGCGCAAGATGACAACATATGTGCAAATGCCTGTAACCTTGAGCCGCGATCGAGCGTTTCGCCAGACCCTCGCGTCGGTTTGCGCTGTGTTGCTTGCACCTCCGGGACGGCCTCGACCGCAGGGG
>JAYVVA010000218.1:0-2632 GCA_043787435.1 Sphingomonadales bacterium
GGAACGGACTGGATTTAGTCAACGGCCGAGGCTGGGCCCCCGCACATCCCTGCGCAAGAATTTTTGCTCTGACAGTGCCCACTGATGAGTTCGTCTCGCCGTCGTTGTAGGTGGCAAGCTAAATGGCATACCGAGATTTCGCCATCAAGCTTCGGTCAACACACCTAGCTTTTGCCAAACGCCAGCGCGATCGAGGCCGTCGTGTAAGGCTTGGTAACAACCGCAGTCGAGCGATGCGCCACGGGATAATCGATACCATCGCCGTACCCAGTTGCAAATATGTGCTTCACCCCGAGCGATTGTAGTCGATCCGCGATCGGCCAACTGACCTCCCGGCCAAGGTTGATGTCTAGCAAGGCAAAGCTTGGTGTCTCGAGGTCGATCAATCGCAGCGCCTCGGCGACGTTGCTGGCGATGACGACGCGTTCAGCCCCCAACGCAATGAGGACATCCTCGATATCGAGTGCAATCAGGAAATTGTCTTCCACGGCCAGGACCAGACCCGCCAAGCATGACGTTGACCCTTGGCGTAGCGCGACGATCGGTATGGGCTGAGACCCGTCGCCAACGACAATGTGCTGAGACGGCAAGACGAAACGCGCGTTAAACCCTGAAGCCGCATAGTCGAGTGTCGCTTGTCCACCAAGTTCGTGCGGGATCGATTGCCGGATAATGGTCGAACCGAAGCCCTGTCGGGTTGGCATCACCACAAGTGGGCCGCCAAGCTCGTTCCAGTCGAAGATAACGCTCCCGTCCGCATCTTGTCGCCACGCAATGGTGATCCGTCCGGCCGCGCTGGCCAACGCGCCATGTTTTGCCGCGTTGGTCATCAACTCGTGTATGACCAGCGCCACCGCCGAAAACGCCTGCGGCCGCAGATTTATCGAAGGACCGTTGACGTCGATCCGCGTTACGCCCTCCCCGAGGTATGCCTCGGCTTCGGTGGCGATCAGCGCCCCTAACGAGCCCGGCCCCCAGTTCTTGGCAGTGATCTGGTCATGTGCGCGGGCGAGCGCTTGCACCCTATCGCCGAGAATTGCGGAATAGGTATCGACATCGGCAGCGCTGGTGCGGCTTTGTGATATCAGGCTGCGGATCAGGCCGAGAATATTACGGACGCGGTGGTTAAGCTCGGCAACAAGAAACTCATGCCGCTGCGTCGCAGCTTGGTGTTCAAGCTCCGTCATTCCCGTGATGTGGAGCATTGCTTCAAGTAGCGAGACACGCAGAAGCTCTGACACACGCATCTCGGCCTCGCTCCACGGCGCCGACTGGCCGCGCTTAAGTTCGCGCCACGCCTCGAAACTCTTGCGCGGCGTTAGCCGCGGACCGTTCGGCCCGTGAACGATAACCTTGGTTGGATCGCCGGCCCAAACCACTTGGCGAGCGATCTCGTGCCTGAAGAATATCACATAGTCGCGCGGCGATTTCGAGATCGGCACGACCAGCATGCCGGCGGCCCGCTCGACAAAGCTTTTTGCCGGCGCATGAAAGCTGCCCAGGCTATCGCTGGAAAAGATCCGACTTGTCACCGTGCGATCAAGAAGCGACCGCAGGTCTGCAAGTTCCTTCAGGGAGGGAGTGGCGCCCTTCAAAATCACCTTGTCGCCGACGCAAACCGCCAGGCCGTCAGAGGGAACAAGGTCCTGCAGCTGTTCGGCCATGTCGGCAATTATCTGTTCCGGTGCGCCGTTTCTCAGCAAGGCGGCACCGAGCTGGTCCTGCACGTCCACCATACGCGTTTCATAGTTCGCCAGCTTGGCGCGTTCCTGATCGGCGATGAGGAACGACAGCAGTTGCGCAAACAACTCGACGGTCGTGCGCTGTTCAAACCCGACATGCCGCGCCGACAAATGGTGGCATGAAATCAGACCCCACAAGCGACCCTCGCGGACCAGCGACACCGTCATCGACGCGCCGACCCCCATGTTCTTGAGGTATTCGATGTGCATGGTCGAATGCGCTCGCAACGTGCTCATCGACAGGTCGAGGGGCTCGTCTGTTGCATCAAGCTGCGGAATGATCAGGCTCGGTGCAGCATCGACATCGGCGAGCAGGCGCACGGGATTGCGGACGAGCAAGGCGCGCGCCTGCCGGGGAATGTCCTCGGCTGGGTAGCAGAGGCCCAGGAAGGGCGTCAGTCCGGCGCGTGCCCGTTCGGCGATGACCTCGCCAGATCCATCGGCATGAAAACGGTAGAACATCACCCGGTCAAAGCCGGTCAAACTCTGGATCAGCCGTACTGCTTCGTGCGGCAGGTTCGTCTGTCCCTGCATCCGCGACATCATCGAGCGGACCATTGCAGCGGCGTTCGCCTCACCCGGAGACTGGCTTGGCTCGGCTTCGAGAATGATCATCGAACCCGAAGTATGAACGGCAATGTCAAACAAGGCACCGCCGTCTTGCAGCGGCATTGCAAAGATGCGCTCCACCATGTCCGGACCACGATGCATGGCCAGCCGGTTGGCGATGGCGTGGACCG
This sequence comes from Sphingomonadales bacterium, assembly GCA_043787435.1. Taxonomy (GTDB): domain Bacteria; phylum Pseudomonadota; class Alphaproteobacteria; order Sphingomonadales; family Sphingomonadaceae; genus Sphingomonas_O. Next base: position 2,483 of record JAYVVA010000218.1, read on the forward strand.
TCTCTTCGACGAATACGTCCAGAAGCGGCGCGCCCAGAAGAGTCTGAATGGAGCCGCCCAGAAAGTCGGTCGCGTTTGCGGACAGGCGTGAAATCCGCCAGTCGGACGAAGTCGCGATCAGAAAGCCAACCGGCTGAATAGCGCCAATCT
>JAYVVA010000219.1:0-11023 GCA_043787435.1 Sphingomonadales bacterium
GGGGCAGTAGCAGCCAGCAAGACACGCATCCTAGTAACCCATCATCCCTTGTTCGCCATGCCGATCGGCAGCGGGGGTCAATTGAGCGAAGCCGTGGGCCATCACGAACGCGCGGTAGAGGCGGTTTGCCAGGCAGGCGTCCACATTTCTCTAGCAGGGCACTTTCATCGCACCTACGCCGAATCCGCTCGCAAGATGGTCGAAAAGGCGGGCAGATCGCTGGTGATCCAGGCTGGAACCGCGACGTCGACCCGATTACGCAACGACGAGCCCCAGAGTTTCAACTGGATCGAGACGGATGGCCATGATGCGATCAACCTGCAGGTCGTCGTGTGGCTGGACGACAAGTTTACGGGTGCCAGTCGTGTCCGATATTGCTTTAACGGCCAGGATTGGGAGCGTGTCGACCTCGACTGCGGGGTGCACCTTGGCGGCGGTTGACCCCAGTGCCTCAACGACGGCGTCCGTCACTCCGCGAGGCGACCGGAACCACAACGACCGTTCCCAGTTGGCGATTGGCGAATTTGTCGGTGCGTGTAAAAACGCGTTTCAAAGCGCGCAGCTCCCCGTAGAGGTTTGACGACTATGCTTCTTATTCCTGTTCTAGGCGATCAACTGTCGGTCTCGCTTGCCAGCCTTAGAGGAGTGGACCGTTCGCGCGCCGTCCTTCTGATGATGGAGGTCCGTGATGAGGCAACGTATGTTCGCCATCACAAGAAAAAGATCGCCTTCATTTTTTCCGCCATGCGTCATTTTGCAGCAGCAATGCGCGAGGTCGGATGGGTCGTGGACTACATTGACCTTGACGACCCAGCCAACCTTCAAAGCTTTGACGCCGAGGTGAAGCGTGCGGTTGAGCGACATCAACCAGCCGCCATCCGGGTCGTCGCTGGCGCCGAATATCGCGTACGCCAGCGACAGGACCAGTGGGCCGATCTCACAGGACTGCCGGTAGAGATTTTGGAAGACGACCGGTTTATCTGTAGCCTGTCGGAGTTTTACACCTGGGCTCAGGCTCGCAAAGAGTATCGTCTCGAATATTTTTACCGTGACATGCGCCGCAAGACTGGCCTGCTGATGACGCCTGATGGTAAACCTGAAGGTGCAAAATGGAACTTTGACCACGATAACCGTGAGAAGCCGCGCGTGGGGCTCGCCTACCCTCCACCAGAAAGATTTGCGCGTGACGCGATCACGGACGAGGTAATTGCTCTGGTGGCAGCCGAGTTTAACGAGCATTTCGGCGATCTTGAACCATTTGGTCTGCCCGTGACGCGTGAGCAGTCAAAGAGTGCACTCGCCCATTTTGTCACGGCCGCCTTGCCAGAATTCGGGCGCTATCAAGACGCCATGCTCGCGGGGCAAGACTATCTGTTTCACAGCTCCTTATCACTATGTCTGAACGTCGGCCTGCTTGATCCGGTTGAGGTCTGCCAGGCCGCGGTGGATGCTTATTCACGCGGCGAGGCGCCGTTGAATGCCGTTGAGGGTTTCGTCCGTCAAATCATCGGATGGCGCGAGTATGTTCGGGGCATGTACTGGTGGGACATGCCCAAATTCGCTGACCGCAACGCGCTGGGTGCCGACCGGGCGCTGCCCGATTTCTATTGGACGGGCGATACAAAATTGCGCTGCCTCGCCCAAAGCATTGATCAAACAAAACGCGAGGCCTATGCGCACCACATCCAGCGCTTGATGGTGCTGGGCAATTTCGCGCTGATCGCCGGCATTGACCCCAAGCAAATATCTGATTGGTTCCTGGTCGTCTATTTCGACGCATTCGAGTGGGTAGAGTTGCCCAACGTCATGGGAATGAGTCAGTTTGCCGATGGGGGCATGATCGCATCCAAGCCCTACGCTTCCGGCGGCGCCTATATTAACCGCATGTCAAACTATTGCGGCGATTGCTTTTATGATGTGAAACAGAAGACGGGCTCGACGGCTTGCCCTTTCAATGCCCTTTATTGGGACTTTTTGGCCCGGCATGAAAAGCAGTTCAAAAATAATATGCGGATGGCAAATTCCTACGCCACCTGGCGCAAGCTGCCGGAGCCCACGCAGATCGAATATCGTCAAAGCGCTGCCGCGTTTCTGGCCAAGCTCGTGCCGGCAGAACCGGAGTGGGCACGGAAAGTGACCTGAGTGTTCGTCGCGCCGCTTTACCAGTTATCCCAATTGTGCCGGCCGAGTAGCGGTCGGCCCTCGGCAATGCGAACAAAAGTCACGTTGCGGCTTCGTCCGGGCCAAAGTTGACCGGATCGCTGCGTTCTGTGTCGTGTGAGGCGACGCGCTGTTCCGGGTTGCGTCACGGCTGGGTCGGTCTCCCCCCGCGCTTGATACGAAAATGTTTAATATGGGCCTGCATCCCGCCGGCGTTGACCCACCGCGGACGCCCGCGGGGACCAACATTTCGTGGCTGCCCGACTTGGCTTTCACGGCGAAGGTGCCTGCGAGGGCTCAAAGGCCACCAGGCGCCGATGTTTGGTCAACGTAACGGTTGGGAACGGCTCCAGAAACATGGCAAAAAGGTCGAGCGTCTGAAAGTTCTGCGGCGCTTGGATGGCATTGCACTGTCGATTCAGGTGGTTATCCTCGCGCTCAATGCCAGCGAGGGTACAGCATGAAGGCAACGGGGACGACAACGCAAAGCAATGGTTTTCTTTCGCTCCAGCGCAGCGTTGCCGCGCGAGGTTACCAGCGATGGTTAATGCCGCCTTGTGCGCTCGCGATCCATCTTTGTATCGGCATGGCTTACGGGTTCAGCGTGTTTTGGCTGCCTCTTTCGCGGGCAATCGGGATCAAGGCGCCGATAGTCTGCAAGGGAATGACGTTCGGCCAAGCGGTCACCACTTTGACTTGCGACTGGCGGGTCAGCGACCTGACGTGGACGTACAGCCTTTTTTTCGTGGTGCTCGGGGCATCGGCGGCAGTCTGGGGTGGCTGGCTGGAGCGTGCGGGGCCACGCAAGGCGGGTGTTGTCGCTGCATGCTGCTGGGGTGGCGGGATCGCAATCGGCGCGATCGGTGTGTCGGTGCACCAACTCTGGTTGCTGTGGCTCGGCACTGGGTTGATCGGCGGGATCGGACTGGGACTGGGGTACATCTCCCCCGTCTCGACGCTCATCAAATGGTTTCCCGACAAACGCGGCATGGCAACGGGAATGGCAATCATGGGGTTCGGCGGTGGGGCACTCATTGGCTCGCCGCTTGCCGACGTGCTCATGAGGCATTTCGCAAGCGCCACAGGCGTTGGCGTCTGGCAGACCTTTCTCATTCTTGCTGCTCTCTACTTCATGTTTATGATCGGCGGTGCCCTGGGCTACCGTGTGCCACCGGCCGATTGGAAGCCTGCAGGGTGGACGGGGCCGCCGCAGCCGGCCGTGATTTCGGGCTGGCACGTGCACCTGAACGATGCACATCGGACGCCGCAATTCTGGCTGATCTGGTTCGTCCTGTTGCTCAACGTCTCGGCGTCAATTGGGATCATCGGCGTCGCCTCGCCGATGGTACAGGAAATATTCGCCGGGCGACTCGTCCGTCAACCGCAGGTGGCGTTTCTCGATTTCAACGAAACGCAAAAGACTGCCGCTGCGGCAGTCGGCGCCGCCTTTGTTGGCTTCATCAGCCTGTTCAACATTGGCGGCCGCTTCTTCTGGGCATCGATGTCTGACCGAATTGGGCGCAAGTCCACCTATGGGATCATGCTGGCGCTGGGAGCGGCGCTCTATGGATTCGCCGCACCCCTTTCGGCACATGATGGCGCGCTCCTTGTCTTTGCCCTGACCTTCGGGGTGATTGCCTCGATGTATGGCGGCGGATTTGCGACTGTGCCGGCGTATCTGGCTGACATCTTCGGGACGCAATTCGTCGGCGCGATTCACGGTCGCCTGTTGACCGCATGGTCGACGGCGGGCGTGCTCGGGCCCCTGATTGTAACGCGCATGCGCGATTCAGCGATTACCGCCGGTGCGCCACGCGCCGCGGTGTATCCACCGATCTATTTGGTGCTCGCGGGATTACTGGTCACAGGATTCTTGGCAAACCTGTTCGTACGGCCCGTCGCCGCGCAGTTCCGTTCCGTCACCGAGGACCCCGTCCCAGCTCGCCTCCCCCAGACAATTGCCGCGACGCATGAATACATGACGGCGCCGGGCCGGGCCCGGGCGAAACTCCTCTTGGCGTGGGCGGTGGTTGGCCTGCCACTGGCCTGGGGCCTATCGATCACTGCCACAAAGGCGCTCGCACTCCTTACGTCATGACCAGCGTTCACCGATGTATTTGTTCGCGCGCCGAGGCGCAGACAGGATATTTTCGCGTTAATCCCGTTCGCGTTACGCGTTGAGGCCTTCTGAACCAAAGCCAGCGCCGTGACGCCAACCTGCCTCACACCGAACAGTGATTTCCAAGCGCTGAAGCGGTTTCAGCGCTGCCGTGGACGGTTCCGGGTCACGGTCGTGTGCCCCCGGAGCGCGGCGACGGCCTATCGTCTCAATTTCCACATGCGGCGTAGTCACCGTCGCGGCACGCAGCGACCGTTCGTCGCCATTCAGCCAGCTCGCGCTCATACTGCTGGCGACGCCGTTGAGAAGTCTCCATTGCCTGACCATGGCTTCGCGAAGCGGCGGCATATTCACGATCGGCGGCCTCGTACCGATCGCTATCTGTTCGTGTAGCGCGCAAACGTTGCGCATCGCGGGCGTCACGCCGACGGACCACCGCGCGTTCGCTCAGGTTCGCTTGGCGAGTCAGTTCCCGGTCGCGCACGCGAGCTGTCGCGTTGCGCATCGTCGTGTCCTTTGGATCGTCGGCCATCGCCACGACCGGAATGGTCGACGCGAGAATTGCCAGGAAGAAACGGATGCCGGCCCTCATTTTCAGTACTCTTCCCCAACCTATCGGTGGGAAGAGCGACATCGATCGCAGCGCCGCAAATTGAATGAGATGAAGGGTGCTATTGGCGCGATATGGTCGAGGCGTGGCGCCGCAAGCGCCAAGCTTAACGACCGAACTTTGATAGCCGCCGCAAACCGAATTATTTGTATCGCCAATGCGGTTGTGGCGACGAATGCCTTCTATCGGGCCGCAAAGGTCGCAACACCGTCGACGAAAGGTCAGTTTTGCCCTTTGAATGTCGGCTCGAGGTGTCCGCAACCCCGAGGTCTGCTCAGGCGACACGCGGACGTGCCGTCAATAGATTCCCCGGAGTGAGCGTATCCGCTTGTCGTCAAAATTTGCGCATCACTTCAAACTGTTGAGGTACGCAATCAGCGATTTGGCCTTGTGCGGGTCAGTCAGCCCGACAAACGCCATTTTTGTGCCCGGGACGATCTTGCGTGGCGACCCGATATAGGTCTCGAGCTGCGCGCTCGTCCAGGTCAGACCCGAGGCTTTCATCGCGGAACTGTACGGATAACCGGCAAGCGATCCCGACTTTCGGCCGACGATGCCAAACAACGATGGTCCGTTGGCCCGGCGACCGGCAACCACTGAGTGGCAGAGAGCGCAGTTTTGTTGAAAGACTTTCTGTCCCTGAGCAGCATCATTTGGCACCGGCGCCGGTGCAGCCGCCATGATCAGGCCTGCACCGCTCATCACGAGTATAGCGTTTAGAATGCGAGCCATGTGAAAATCCTCAAAGTATTATTGTCGGAAGCATTGGTACCGGCGCCATCGAAGTTGGTTCGTGCACCATTGAACTTGCCATATGCGGTATATTGAACACCTATGCGAGCGTTAAACCTCGAACCGACAGGCGAGCCGTTGCCGAACGGCGTCCCATCCAATTGGAATGTAACGCCATTGCTGTCGGGTCGACCAGTGCGCCCGCCGTAGCGAATGAAGTCAGTAGACCCTGTCGTATCAAACACGCCGACTGTGGCACCGATGGCATTGCGCCAATAATAGGACGCATCAATCCGAATATCGTCGAGGTCGCCGGTTGCGGTTCCGACGTTGCCCAGCAGCAGCGAGGCACGGAGATTTTGCGTTTCGTGGATGTAGCGGGCATTGACACTGAAGATGTCGCCGTTTGCACGAGGGAGTTGATACGACCCGTCAAGCCCGAGATCGGTGTAGCGGTCGGTCACCCCGGTGGTGTGATCACGGCCGGGATAGAGGTTGGCCCGCAGCGCGAGAGCCCCAATCTCGAGTGTCCCGGCCCCAACTTGTTTCTGAAACGCAACGCGGGCGTAAGGTGCGACGCCATTGATATCGCCGAGCGCGTAAGGGTCGGTACCAAGGCTGGTCAAGAGCGCGGCGCTGGGTGACTTATAGCCGCCGGCCTCAATGTATATTTTTGAATCAACCCAGGCGTACGCCGTCAAACCAAGCGTGTTCTGGGCAAGGCCACCGGCGAACAGCGGGGCGGTTGAAGGTGACGGCGACAGTGCCGAGCTAGTGTAGGGAAAGCCCCACGCTGGCACAGTATTCCACGGGTCTTGCACGCCCGGAGCATTGTTCAAACTGATGCCGGCTACAACGCTCTTCCCGCCCACGTCGACTGTCGTTACTGCGCGCAGGTCGAGATTGTCCCAGCTGATCTGTCTGTTGACGCCGCCGTAGGTTACCTGAACAAACCCGCCGAAATGGTTGCCGATTCCGCCAGCAAGGAACAGACTGACCTGATCGAGCGCGAGATTGTTGTTTGCATGAAAGTCCGGTGTCGGCGGAGCGGCTTGGGGCTTCGCGGTAGCCACGAACGAAGCCACAACCTGCGCGGAGAGCGGCAAGTTGAATTTGTCTGTTCTGCTGGTGTAGCCCCCAATTTTGAAGGCACGGCCGTAAGGCGTTAGCTGGGGTCCATACCCGCCAACGTGGCAGGCTGTACAGTTTTGACCGGTTTGCACGGCGAAGCTGGGGACAGCTGCGGCAGGGGTCGCGAACGCCACAACAGAAAGTGTCAATGCGGCGGCGAGCCAACGAGCCAGGAAAGAACAGCAAAGCAATATCTGGTGGGGCATGCCGGAGCGTTACCCACCCCGCTTTATCAGGAGCAGGCTCGGAAACTACGCATTGCATCGTTGGGAGCAGGCATGACCGTTCCCGAAGCCGGATCGACGGGACCGCGCGGTTCTCCCGGCCCAATGGACACCTCGCCCAAGGGCGGTGGCAATACGCCGTACTTTACGGGTCCGATAATCCGCTCTCCTTCAAGCTGTTTTGTGAAATAACAAGCGGACATCGTCGGTGACGAGCTCGTATCAGATATTAGCACCAGGCCAGTCACTGCTAAAATGGAACTGGTGCACCCGACACGTTCAATGCGTCATAAGCGGGAAGGCTGGCACGTGTGCCAGCGGTCCGCGCGTCCCAATCAATAGCAGCGGCGGACCTTGCGTTGGTGATTACGTTAGTCTTGGCCGCGGTTGTGGTAATTGCCATCGTCATCGTGCCGTGCACGATCGTTCGGGTACATGCCATTGTCACGGCGCGCCTCGTCGTTGCGCCGCATCTGATTATCGCTTGAGTGAGACTGATCCTGCCGCATGTTGGGGTCATTTTGCTGGTTCGGATAGCCCTGAGCAAGGGCGGGACTTACCGAGCCGGTGGTGCCTACAATCTACGCAGCGACGGGGACGATACTCAGATAGCGCATTTTCTCTCTTCTTTGATCGTTGAAAACTCCACTCAGGACCAACGGCGACAAAATCCGGGCTCATAGATGCGAATTATATTTACAAAAATTTGATCCGCAGGTCGGGCCTGAATGATAACTTGAGGCGGTCTAGCTCGCACGTTTGAGCGCGATCTGGTTATTTGCAGCAGGTTTTGTGAGCAATCGGGACGGTGGGAATCACAGTAATTTGGAAGGCGTTTACCCCGCCCGCTGGGGCTCGACGCGCGCCAGCGCCTTGCGCCGGCCGCCGACCCGCGACCGGGCGCTTCGAGCCCGATCGCGACGGCGCTCAGCGCCGCATTCCCACTGCCGCGATCAACCAAATCGCGTACCACGTCGATCGCGAGCTGATCGATCCCGAACGTTAGGGCGTCGAGCTTCTCGCGCAACTCGCCTGCTTGAACCAGCTTGGCGTTGGCAGCGAGCCGGTCGAGCACATCGTCGACATATTGGCGGTGCCGGCCGACGACGCGTTTACGTGCCCAGGCAACACCCGAACCGATCAGGCCAAACATGAGGCCACCGAGATAGAGGGGCTCACCATAGCGCTTAGTAAAGCCACGCTGCTCGCGGTTGAGATAGTCGAACGCTCCGGGATCAACGGGCACGTGCGAAGTTGTCGCAGCCGACGAATTCTCGAACTCGAGCGCGCGGATGACGCTGGTTTCGGGAAGATGTGCGCCATGGTCGGATCGCAAGGTCAAGATCAGGCGAATCAACTCACACACAGTCCCGCGCGCCAAATCGGCGCGTGCCATCACCAGATAGGGTGTGCCGATTGTTTTCACCTCCGCGGCAGGCAGCGGCGAGGCCCCGGCGAACGCTCCCACCGGAATCGCGACAGGCTTCAGATCGGGCAAACGCGTTGTGACACCGTCGCCGTCGACACCGCCGACGAAAGCAATATTTGTGTCCGGGGCCGCACGTTGCACAGCGCTGACGAACGCGCGGGCATCCGCGCTGTTCGGCGCTAAGACTGTCGCGACCGCATCCACCCGCCGAGCCGCCAGCGCGGCCGATAACTGCGTCGGCGATAGCCGAAGCACCGATGTCTCATGAGGGAACGGGAGCGTGGGGGCATTGCTCTGACTCAGGCGCAGCCCATAATAGCCAAGAACCCTTGGAAGAAGGGCAAGGTCGGCAGCGTCCTGCTCGACCAGGCCCAACCGCTTGCTGCCGAGCTTGGCGATGCTGTCGAGTTTCGTTTCTGCTGGCGCGACGATGAGCAGTGCCTGATCGTGGAGCACTGCGATGCTGGCGCTATCGCTTGGCAGCAGCACGTCGGGACGAACGATGGCCAGATCGGCCTGCCCATCCTGCAGTGCAAGTGCGCTTGCCCGGACATGGGACGAGGTCGGACAGCAGGCATGCGCCTCGTGCCATGGCCGCGACCTGCGCGGAGTTGGCAAGATTCCGCCACTGGCGGGCCGCTCTCCCACTTATATCGCGCGGCAACTCAATGATCTGAAAACAGGCGCCGGCCGTGGACCGCAGACCGATCCGATGAAGCCGGTCGTCGCCTCGATGCACAACGAAGATATGATAGCGCTCACCGCATTCATCGGCTCGCGAAAACCGTGACTTTGCAAAACTGTAAATCTTGCGAGCTGGATCGCCGCGTGAGCCGCCGTTCTCGGAACTGGGCCTGAGCGTCGAGAGGAAGGTTCGCCGTAGGGAGGCGCCACCTGGTATTCGGATGGCTAACACGGGTTCGCTGCCGACAACGGGAAAGTTTCCGTTGAATGACGTGCGGCGATACGACGATTGAGGCGTTATAACGAACGACATGACGCCATCGTTTTGCGGGCGGCAGGGAAAGGACTGGGCCTTGAGCGATCATGATGAACTGCCGCATTCGCCGGGACCCGCTGGGGGCTGGGGCTCGTTGAAGGGTATCGCCGAAATATTTGGGGAAACCTGGTCGACCCCAGCATCGCTGACCAGCTTGGGGAGATTGAATAAGCCAAAGGGCGTTATGTGTGTTTCATGCGCGTGGCCCAAGCCCGCCAATTACTCGGCGTTCGAATTTTGCGAGAACGGCGCGAAGGCCACATTGTGGGAATCCACCTCACAACGCTGTGCGCCTGAATTTTGGGAAAAAGAGGGCCACAGCGTCACCGCATTACGCAACTGGCGCGACCATGATCTCGAAATGACCGGGCGGCTGACACACCCGCTGCGCTTCAACCATGACACCGATCGATACGAGGCGGTTAGCTGGAATGACGCATTGGCTCATATCGGGGCGGTGCTGCGGCCGATGACACCGGACAGTGTGGTGTTCTACGCTTCGGGCCACGCCGGGCTCGAGGCTTCGTATCTTTACGCGCTGCTGGCACGCGCGTTTGGTACCAACAATTTGCCGCAGAGTTCGAACATGTGCCACGAGACGACGTCGGTGGGACTGACGAAGGTCATCGGGTCAGCGGTCGGCACCGTCGTCTGGGACGATCTCGAGCAGGCCGACGCCTACTTCTTTTTTGGCCAAAACCCGGGCACAAACAGTCCACGTTTTCTTCACCCGCTGAAGGCATGCAAGGACCGCGGCGGCAAGATTGTCACCTTCAATCCCATTATAGAGCAAGGCCTGGTGTCTTTTGTAGATCCGAAAAGCCCTGCGGCGATGGTCACCGGCAAGGCGACCAAAATCTCCGATCAATATCACCAGCTCAAAGCAGGCGGCGACATCGCCGCGATCCTGGGCCTGTGCAAATGCGTGGTCGAAGCCGACGATGCTGCCACGGCAGCAGGCAAGGCCGAAGTCATCGACCACCTGTTCGTGGCCCAGCATACCACGGGGTTCGACGCATTTATTACCCGCTGTCGCGACGCAAGCTGGTCGGACATCGAGCTTGAAAGCGGCCTGACCCAAGCCGCGCTGCGCGCGGCAGCTCAAACATATATCGACGCGGAGCGCGTGATCGCCGTTTATGGCATGGGCCTGACCCAACACGCTCACGGCGCGCTCAACATCGCGATGCTCGTTAATCTGTTGTTGCTGCGCGGCAATATCGGGCGTCCGGGCGCGGGCTGCTGCCCGGTCCGCGGGCACAGTAACGTCCAAGGGCAGCGGACGGTTGGCGTAGCGGAGAAAGTGCATCTGATCCCGGTCGAGCAAATTAAAAAATTGTTCGATGTTGAAACGCCGCCCAACGACGGGATGGCCATCGTCGAGGCAATCGGGGCGCTGATCGAGGGCAAGGTCCGCGCATTCATTTCGCTGGGCGGCAATCTTGTCCGGGCCGTACCCGACCAACAGCGAATGGAGACGGCGTGGGCCGCGCAGGATCTGACGGTCATGATTTCGACCAAACTCAACCGCAGCCATCTGTTCCCCGGCAAGACCGCCTATATCCTGCCTTGCCTGAGCCGTATGGAAGAGGACCGGCAGGAAGGGGGCGTCCAGACA
>JAYVVA010000220.1:0-1545 GCA_043787435.1 Sphingomonadales bacterium
GACGTCGACGTCGAGGCATCGACGCCAGCCGCGACGGTCGTGTAGGTTTGCGCCGGCGCGCTCGGGCTCAGACTATCGAAGACGGTTTGGTCGATTTCCAGATACGGATGGACCTCGGTTCGCTTCTTGGCGTGGGCGGGTGGTGCGAACACCATAACGGCCGCAAGCGCCGCGATAGGCAGCGAGCGCATGATCAGGATTCCCGTCCGTAATACGACCCATAGGTCCGGTTTGTACCAAAAAAGCTGACGGCATTGAGCAGCAGCGAGATGTCAGGGCAGCCGTCGAGAAGTGCGATCGCCTCGCGCAGTTCGGCCTCACTTGTACGGTCTGCCCGGACCACCATCAGCACGCGTCCCACACGATGGGCGAGCACTCCGGCCGGTGATGCTGCCAGTGCGGGAGCCGAATCAATGATAATGATGCGACGCTCGTTAGCGGTTGCAAGGCTGGCGATGATTTCTGCGGCTCGTGCCGATGACAGCAGCTCGGTGTCATTGTTGACCGCCTTGCCCGCCGGGAGCACCGACAATTTCGGCACGTCGGTGCGCAGGATGAAGTGTTCGACGTCGGCTTGCGGATCGGCGATGGCATCGATCAGGCCCGCATTCCCGGTTAGTCCGAGGGTCAACAAGACTTCGGGTTTGGCAACGTCGGCATCGACCAGCAACACTTCGCTGTCGCGCTCACTGGCAAGGCTGAGCGCGAGGTTGACAGCGCAAAATGTCTTACCTTCGTCGGGCTGAGCCGAGCAGACGAGGATCATGCGGTCCCTGGCTGTCGTTACACCGTCGGTAGCGCTTCTGCGGAGCAGTAGCTGGCGTTTGACGAGTCTGAATTCTTCGGCGAGCGCGCCGACGGGCGCATCGGGCAGGATAAACGCCCCCTCGCGCAAACGTTCGCGGTCAATCGAATGAATTGGTCGCGCTGCCGTACCCAAGCCCGACTGAAGGACAGTCGCTGTCTCAACAACGCCGGGGACTAACGCAGCCTCGGCGCGACGAGTTACCGTTGCCGTTCCGGGTTGTGGTTGAGTTGCGTCCGCCGGCGCCTTCTCCGCGTTCTCAAAAACGCGCAGTGCGTGCGGGACGCCCCGCAGGACGGACGTAAAACCATAGGCTTCGGCGGCGCGCTCGATCAGCGAAGTCGTGACGTCGACCGCGCGATTGTCGTCGTTCATCGCTGCCTTGGTCATGTTACCATACTCCGCTGCACGAATTCGACCATCATCAGCAGCGCCCAGACGCCGATCAGCGCCGCCGCGCCGCCTGCAAACTGGCGCATTCGCTTTTTGCGGAAACTATGGTCGCCTGTGCGGATCACTTCGCTGATTGTTCCGATGACGGGCAGGCCGCTGGCGCGCTCAAGGCGGCTGGCGGTCGGATAGGTCGTCTTTAAGTGGCCGAGCGCAAACGCGGCGGCGATCCCGCCGCCGATAGCTGCGAGGAGCACAAGCGTCAGCAGTAACGGACGGTTGGGGGCCGCAGGAGCACGCGGGGCCGATGGCGGATCGATGACACTGAATTTGATCGCATCGGTCTGGGT
>JAYVVA010000221.1:0-2121 GCA_043787435.1 Sphingomonadales bacterium
GCTATGGCGGGCGAACGGAGGGCGTTTGGCTGCACGAAACGTCCAGACGACAGCCTTGGTCCGCGAAACGCGGTCGCTCTCAATCCGCTCAGGCGCGAACTCGCCCGTTTGCCGCTTTCGCTGCGTCGTCGGTCTTGTGCTTACCCTCCCGCCGTTGTTGCTTTCGCTTATGCCGGCAGCGCCAACCCGTAATTGGCTGCGCTAATGCAACGAAGGCCCCCCTGACTGAGCCTTCAACTCCTCCAGAGCATCGCGATATTGTCTGCGGTTGCGGCTCCAGCCATGGAAACAGTCGGCATAGGCAATGCCGCCATAGCCAAGCGCTGCGGCGATCCACGATAACCAGTCCGAAATGCCGAGCCATTCGAGGGCGATGAAAAGGCCAATGACGCACAGGCCAAAGCCGAACGCGGTCGCAGCGGCGGTGAAGGGACGGTCTACGGGCGGCGGCGCAATTTCGTCAGCGCGAGCTTTGGCTTGTTCAAAGATAGTCATCCCCCGCCCTTAGCGCCAAGGCGCGCGCGGGGGCACCGCTATTTGAGGCGTTGTCGCTTCGACGCCGCGGACGTGGCGACTCGTCGCCGGGTTGTGCAACAGGCAAAGCCGACGCTTGCACATAATGTCAGGCTGACGCGGGAGTGCCAACATGAGCGACCGAATTCGGGTCTTTTACGGCTCGTACCGGCCCAACCGGATGTACAAGAAATACGCCGAGGGCGCGGCGCGCGAAGCGCTCGAGATCCTCGCTGAAAAAAACGAGCGGCCGACGCTGTTGGGTTTCTGACCGGCAAATATAACTGGGAGTGCAGCGAGGACTAGAAAACCTGACCGACCATTTTCTCGAGGAATGGTTTTGGCGTCCGGCGGCAATTGCCAGCGACTCAGCGGGGTGTTTTGCCGGGGCACGTTCGGCGCTCGCCTGGCATGGTATCCTGTCGGAAATGGAAATGGTGGTTACATCCACGCCACTCGCCGTTGGTAGCACCACCCAAGCGTTGGGCGCGGCTGCGGAGCCCGTTGGGGACGGAGGTGCAGCGCTGATCCGGTCGTTCGAGCGCTTAGCGGACGATCTGGGCCAGTGGACAAACTCGGCCCGCTCGCAGCGCGTTCACACGCCGCCGCCCTATTGATTCACTTGCCAAGGGGTGGTTTTCCGGAGGGAGCACCTTAGGTTGGTTAGCCGCCCGCGCTCATAACACGCCAAATCCGGAGTTTCTGCAATGACCGATACCGCCGACTACGTGCCGCCCAGAGTCTGGACATGGAACAAGGAAAACGGTGGGCAATTCGCCAACATAAATCGCCCTACCGCCGGGCCAACGCACGACAAGGAACTGCCAGTCGGCAAGCATCCGCTGCAGCTCTATTCCTTGGCGACCCCCAATGGGGTCAAAGTGACGGTGATGCTCGAGGAACTGCTCGCCGCCGGGCACACGGGCGCAGAATATGATGCCTGGCTGATCCGCATCAGTGAAGGTGACCAGTTTGGCAGCGGCTTTGTCGATATCAATCCCAACTCGAAAATCCCCGCACTAATGGACCGCAGCGGCCCCGCGCCAATCCGCGTGTTCGAATCAGGTTCGATCCTGCTTTACCTCGCCGAGAAATTCGCAGCGTTCCTACCTACCGATGGTGCGAAACGCGCCGAAGCACTTTCGTGGCTGTTCTGGCAAATGGGTGCTGGGCCCTTTCTCGGAGGCGGTTTCGGCCATTTCTATGCCTATGCGCCGATCAAGATCGAATACGCCATCGATCGATTCGCGATGGAGGTGAAGCGCCAGTTCGACGTGCTCGACCGTCGCCTCGCCGATAACGAATATCTGGCGGGCGATTCTTATACGATTGCCGACATGGCAGTCTGGCCCTGGTATGGCGCAGTGGCCAAGGGGCTGGTGTACGGCAATGCAGCCGAATTCCTTTCAGTTGAGGAATATGCCAACGTCATTCGCTGGACCGATCAGATCGCTGAGCGTCCGGCTGTAAGGCGCGGCCGGATGGTTAATCGCGCCATGGGCGATCTCGCGAGCCAGTTACACGAGCGCCACGATGCGAGCGACTTCGACACAAAGACGCAGGACAAGCTCGAACCCGCGACCTGACGTGCCGTCGCCCGGTTAGCCG
>JAYVVA010000222.1:0-3819 GCA_043787435.1 Sphingomonadales bacterium
TTCACCGGGAAAACGTCTATCGGTATCCCGTTGCCCTGCAGGAAACCTATTTCGCCAGTTTGCCGGTGGCGGGCGCGGTCGAACGAATAGTTAAGCCGCAGAGTCTGGCCCGCTGCAACGTCCCAACGAAGCGACGCCAGCACGCCATAGCGGCGGGTCTGCGTCTGGCTAGGCGCGAGAACATTTACGATATCGAGCCGATCGCCATCGCCGTTCAGGTCTTTGCCGATGTACGGTACGCCACCAAAATAACCAGGGATGCAGGTGTTGGTCGCCGAATTCGGCGTTATCGCGCACTGCGCTGTGGTTGCAGTGCCGCCCGCAGGGTTGATGTCACGAAATCCTTCGCGTGCCTGTGTCGTGCCGCCGCCATTGGCTTTTACGTACTGAAAACTCGGATCAACCGTCAGCACTAAACTCGGCGCCAATGTGAATCGCGAATTGATACGGATATTGCCCGTGTTCGACGGATTATAACGTTCATCGAAAGTGGTGCCGCACCCGGAATTGGTGTCGACGTCTGCCACGCCGGCTTGACCAGGGTTAATCTGGCAACGTGCGACGGTGTAAGGGATTTCGCTTGCACTGATTGGGTATCGGTTCGCCGAACCCGTGCCAACAACGCGTGGTCGAGGGTTCGTGGGGCTCTGCACAAGGTCGGTGCGAAGCGGCACCGAACCGCCGAAATTATTGCGGTTTTCATTATAATTACCCGCAACTGCAATGAAGTCACCATTGTCGCCGATTGGTTGATAAATTTTGGCGTTGAGCTGCTGTTTATTGACCTTGCCGATGTTGTTCACGAACCAGTCGTTGGTCGCCTTGCTACCCGAAATCCAGGCTTTCGTTCCGAACGCTGTGAATACACCGGTGTCGAGGACGCCGAACACGCGAAAGAAGTTGAAGTCGCCGACCGATCCCAGAACACGGACATGGAAATCGTCGGTCGGGGTGCGCGAACGATAGTTGACCGTGGAACCCGATGCAGCAGCTGACGGGCTGTCTACGTCGGTCGACCCATAGTTAACATTGATGTTGTCGATCAGTTCGGGGTCGAGCTGCTGATTGGAGAACACAGCGTAGTTACCCGAATCGTTCAGCGGCACGCCGTCGAAAGTGAGAGAGATTCGGCTCGAATCGAACCCGCGGATGCTCAGCGTGCCGCCTGCCGATCCGAACGGGTCGTTGTTCTGGAAATTGACGCCGGGCAGCTGATTGATCGTATCGAGAATAGTATTTCCAGGCGTCTGGCGCGCGATAAACTCTTGGTTCAGGACACCCTTGGCTTTGGACGTGTCGGGAACTTCGACGCCGCCGACGGCCTTTGTTGTCGTCGCTGTTACTACAATCGCGTTCTTATCAAAATCGACCGAACCAGTCGATTGCGCGTATGCCGCGGACGAAAATGAAAGCGCAGCCAGTGCCACGCCGAAATATAGCTGATATTTCATCTGTTTACCCCTAGCTCGCCCCGTGGGACTGGATGCGGAGCCCTGCCCGCTCAAGACGCCTCTTGCGCGCCTATGTTGCGACTGCGTGACAGCGGCAACACTTCTCGGTTAAATATGCGTAGACCGCTCGTCGTGCATTGCAAAAAAGCAACGCCATGAAACGTCGGCTGCTTACGGCTTTAGCACAGTGTCAATCGCGTCTGGCAGCAAGTCGGGATAGTCGGTTGTGTAGTGAAGTCCCCGACTTTCCTTGCGCCCGAGTGCAGAGCGTACGATCAGGTCGGCGACCTCGACGAGATTGCGCAACTCGATCAGATCGGCCGTGACACGGAAATTACCATAGTAATCAGCTACTTCTTGGCGCAGAAGCGCAATCCGATGTGCGGCGCGTTCAAGACGCTTGGTCGTCCGGACGATGCCGACATAGTCCCACATGAAGCGTCTGATTTCGCGCCAGTTATGCTGAACGACGACTTCCTCGTCTGAATCGGTGACGCGGCTTTCGTCCCAAGCGCGGACGTGCGGCGGTGCAGCACCAGGATGGGCCAAGATGTGCTGGGCTGCCGCTTCGCCGAAGACAAAGCATTCGAGTAGCGAGTTCGAGGCAAGCCGGTTCGCGCCGTGCAGTCCGGATTGGCTGACTTCACCGGCAGCGTACAAACCGGGCAGGTCGGTACAGCTGCTGAGGTTAATCAAGACGCCCCCGCAGGTATAATGCTGCGCCGGAACAACAGGGATCGGCTGCACGGTAATGTCGATGCCCAGCGTCAGCAGCTTTTCGTAGATGTTGGGAAAATGCCCGCGGACAAAATCGGGCTCGCGGTGACTGATGTCGAGATGGACATAGTCGAGGCCCAGGCGCTTGATCTCATGATCGATCGCGCGCGCAACGATATCGCGCGGCGCAAGTTCTTCGCGAGGGTCAAAGCGCGGCATGAATCTGGTACCGTCGGTTGGCAGCTTAAGCTGTCCGCCTTCGCCGCGCACGGCCTCGGTGATCAGGAAGTTTTTGACATCCAGATTATACAGGCACGTCGGGTGGAATTGCATGAATTCCATATTTGAAATCCGTGCCCCCGCGCGCCAGGCCATTGCGATCCCGTCGCCGGTCGCGCCGAGTGGCGCGGTCGAAAACAGGTAGCATCGCCCAGCACCGCCCGAGGCCAGCACCGTTGCCGGCGCCGTGAGTGTCTCGACACGTTTTGTGCGGCGGTTGAACGCATAGACCCCCCAGACATGAGGAGCGTCGTTGCTCCCCTCTACGTGCTTTTGTGTGATCAGGTCGATCGCGACCATATCGGGAAGCAAGGTGATGTTGGGATTGGCGCCAGCGGCTCTTTCAAGTGCTTGTTGCACAGCCCAACCGGTTGCATCGTCGACATGGACGATGCGGCGGTGGCTGTGACCGCCTTCGCGCGTCAAATGCCAGCGGTCAGACTCTCCGGGATTGAAAGGGACGCCGAGCTGGGCGAGCCGCTCGATCGCTGCGGGGGCATTTTCGACGACGAATTCCACGGTCGCACGGTTGTTGAGACCGGCGCCCGCAACCATCGTATCCTCAATGTGACTTTCGAAGGTGTCGCCATCCTCGAGGACCGCAGCAATCCCCCCCTGCGCCCAGGCTGTCGAGCCTTCCGAAAGACCGCCTTTGGCGATCACAGCAACGCGCTTGGTCTGCGCGAGCGTGATTGCCGCCGTCAGCCCCGCCGCACCCGAGCCAATGATCAAAGCGTCGTAGGGCTCAGCCAACGGCTGTTGTCCCGGAGGCTGCGCGCGTCAGATTAAGAAAGACATGCTCGAGATCAGCCTCGCGCGTAGACACATCGACAATGCCCAGACCTGCATTGTTGACTGCGGTTATAACGTCACCAGCATTGGCCTGAGCCTTGGAATAGGTAATGGCGAGGACGCGCTCTCCCTTGAGTTCGACCCGTTGAAAGAACGGCGATGAGGGGGGCTCCAAAAGATCTTGGTCGACGGTGACTTCGACGACCTTCTCCTGCGCCATGCCGACCAGTTCGCGTGTCGGCTTGTTGGCGATCAGCTGGCCGTGGTTGATGATCGCGATGCGATCGCACAGTTCCTCGGCTTCTTCGAGATAATGCGTAGTCAGCACGACCGTAACGCCTTGTGCATTCAATTCGCGGACATAAGCCCACAACTGCTGGCGAAGCTCAATATCCACTCCCGCGGTGGGCTCGTCCAGAACGAGGACAGGTGGTGAATGGACCATGGCCTTGGCGACGAGCAGTCGCCGTTTCATGCCACCAGACAATGTGCGGGCATAGGCATCGGCCTTGTCCTCCAAGTGGACCGCGCGCAGCAGCTCCATCGAACGACGCTTGGCCTTGGGCACGCCATAAAGCCC
>JAYVVA010000223.1:0-13750 GCA_043787435.1 Sphingomonadales bacterium
GCAGCAAAGGATTGGACGCTCGAAAGGTCATATTTGCTGCGGTCGGGATGATTGAGGATTTCCCAGCTCATCAATGGCACGCCAGTAAAGTTCGTGACCCTTTCGTGGTCGATCAGCTTCATGGCCTCGAGCGCGTTCCATTTTGGCATCATCACAATCTTGCGCCCGACCGCAAAGCTGACGAGCAGCATGGGGATTTCGCCGGTCACGTGGAAGAGCGGCACCGTCATCAAAATGGCGTGCTGTGGGCGTGGTTCTGCAATTGTGCCGTCCGCGGTGCCGATCTCGAGCATCATGAGAGCCATTGCGACATAATTGAAAGTGCCTTGAACGACCGCACGGTGCGTCGAATACGCGCCCTTGGACTGGCCAGTCGAGCCTGAAGTAAACAAGATGGTGGCGAGGTCATCCGGTCCTATATCCGGCAGCGCGGCGCTCGCTGCGGTTCGCAGCAGCACCGGCGCCAGCGCCTCGGTCAGCGGCAGAGCTACATCGATAAGCACGATTTCGGACGGCGGCTCGCGTCCGCATTCCTCGAGGCGTTTCGCACGCGGCGGATCGGCGAATACGAGTTTCGCGCCGACATCGGCAATGCCGTCACACAGTTCGGATCCCTGCCACCAGCCGTTGAGGAGCGTGGCGACACCACCCGCCATGACAATGCCCATGTACAGCGCGATCCAGGAAGGCGCGTTTCGCATCGCGATGCCGACGCGGTCTCCCTTTTTGACGCCGAATCCGCCAACCAGTGCGCGTGCGACGTTCGTTGCCTGATCATAGACAGTGGAAAAACTGAGCCTTTCCTGGCCCTCGACCAGAAAATCGGCATCGCCATGCTGGGCACAAAAATGTGCGAAATACCCGACCAGGGTAGGCGGCGCTGTCGCCACCATTGGTACCGTGACGCCGCACGGCAGGGCGTAGCTTGCCAAAGGCAAGGGACCGCCCTCCACCGAAAGGTTTGCGATTGCGCGGTCGATGCGGAGGTCGAGCTCCGAAGGCATAGTTCTTCTCTCCCCTTGGTCTTCGCCAATGGCCCTTGTATGGGGACGAAAACCCGAAGGGAAAAGCCTTGCTGCACGAATTTGCCCTTAATGTTGCAACAAGCATGAATGCCGTAACGTCGAGCGCGATACGGTTTACCGACCTTGGCCTCGATCCAGTCATCTTTCGCGTGGGTTGGTTCGCGCTGCGCTGGTACAGCCTGGGCTATATCGCGGGACTCGTCCTCGGCTGGTGGTATCTGTCGAAACTGCTCAAACAACCTGGCGCTCCAATGGCACAGCGCCATGCCGACGATTTCATCTTCTACGCCACGCTGGGCATCATTTTCGGCGGCCGCCTGGGTTATGTTTTTTTCTACAAGCCCGAAATGCTCTCCAACCCGGCCGACATCTTCAAGCTGTGGGAGGGGGGTATGTCCTTTCATGGAGGCCTCATCGGATTAGTGATTGCTGTTCTGTATTTCGCCTGGCGCAACAAGTTGCCGCTCCTGCGCGTGCTCGACTATGTCGGCTGTGCAACGCCGTTCGGCGAGTTCTTCGTGCGGATCGCCAACTTCATCAATGGTGAACTCTGGGGACGCCCGACCAATCTGCCCTGGGGCATCGTGTTTCCCGGCGGCGGCGACGTCGCTCGGCATCCGAGCCAGCTGTATGAGGCGGGGCTGGAAGGCGTCGGGCTGTTCGTCGTACTCTGGTGGCTGTTTTGGAAAACTGAAGCCCGCTATTATCCCGGTCGCCTCGCCGGGGCCGGGTTGACCTGGTATGCGCTGGTCCGGTTCTCGCTCGAACGCGTCCGGGCTCCTGACGCGGGGCTCGAGCACCTTTCATGGGGCTTGACGATGGGCCAGACGCTCTCGCTGCCAGTGCTGATCGTGGGACTCTGGCTGCTTTTCACGTCGAAAAGTCGACGGACCGGCATCGACTCCGTGGCGGGAACCGCGAGCGTCGCGTGATCGAGATCGGCGCGACGCTGACCGACCGGCTTGCCCGCGCCATCACCCTCGCGGGGCCGATGCCTGTTTCGCGCTTCATGGCGATAGCCAATGCCGAATATTACACACGTCAAAGCGTGATCGGAGCCGCCGGCGATTTTATTACTGCGCCCGATATCAGCCAGATGTTCGGTGAATTGATCGGGGCGTGGCTCGCCGATCTGTGGGACCGCGCTGGCCGACCACGGTTGCACTATGTCGAGCTCGGTCCTGGGCGCGGCACACTGGCCGCCGACGCGTTGCGGACAATGGCGATGGTGGGTTTGAGGCCGAGCGTTCATTTTGTCGAAACGTCACCGCGGCTGCGCATCGAGCAGGCGAACCGAGTGCCCGAGGCCCAGTGGCACGACGATGTTTCGACGCTGCCCAGTGATGCGCCGCTGGTCATTGTTGCAAATGAATTCTTCGACGCTTTGCCAGTCGAACAAATCGTACGCGGTGTCAGCAGCTGGCAGCAGCGGCTTGTGGCCTGCCAGGATACACTGTTCCTGCCCATCGCCGGATCTCCGGTACCAGACACGATCGTTCCCGAACATTTGCGCGATTCGCCGGTTGGCAGTCTGATTGAATCTTCGCCCGCATCGGTGGCCGTCGTGCGCGCCTTGGCGGCGCGTATCGCCAAGCAGGGCGGCGCAGCGCTGATCGTGGATTACGGCTATGACGGCCCGGCGCTTGGCGAAACGCTGCAGGCCGTGCGCCGACACGGCTATGTCAACCCGTTCGAAGCACCGGGTGAAGTCGATCTGAGCGCGCATGTCGATTTTGCGGTCTTATGGGCTGCAGGCGCCGTGGCCGGGGCAAATGTTCACGGGCCAGTGTCGCAACGCGACTTTCTCGGCCAGTTGGGCATCGCGACACGCGCGGCGACGTTGGCGAAGAGCTCGCCGGTACGTGCCGCGGAAATTGGCGCGGCGCATATGCGGCTGACCGGGGACGGCGCGATGGGCACGCTGTTCCGCGCAATGGCGCTGACCAGCAACGGCTGGCCCCAACCGGCGGGCTTTGCATGAGCGTCGAGGTTGTCACGTCCCCGCTGCTGGTCCGCATGCGACACGGCTTTCTGGGACGGCGGGGCGGCGTATCGACGGGGGTGGTCGCGGGACTGAATGTGGGTCTTGGCAGCGCCGACGATCCGAATTCGATCGCCGACAATCGTCGCCGCGCCACGATGGCGGTCGCCCCCGGCGCAGCGCTCGTCACCGTTTATCAGGTCCATTCGCCCACCGTCGTGATAGTGACTGCGCCGTGTGCCGATGACGAGCGCCCGAATGCCGATGCGCTGGTGACCGACCGGACCGGCCTTGTGCTGGGCATCCTGACTGCCGATTGCGCACCCGTTCTCCTGGCTGATCTGGAAGCAGGCGTGATTGGTGCGGCGCATGCCGGCTGGAAGGGAGCTTTGGGAGGTGTCACCGACGCGACGGTCACGGCGATGGAGTCAATCGGTGGCCGCCGCCACCGGATTCGCGCCGTCATCGGTCCCTGCATCGCGCAACCGTCCTATGAAGTCGACGACGCCTTTCGGATCCGATTTGAAGCCGCTGAACTCGCTAACGGCAGATTTTTTGTCGAGGGACGCCCGGGCCACGCCCAATTCGATCTGCCTGCCTACGTCGCGCATCGTCTGACGGATTTCGGCGTCGGTCACGTCGAGGCGCTTCTCCTCGATACATTCGATCTGGCGGACCGCTTTTTTAGTTTTCGGCGCGCGACATTGGATCATGAACCAGACTATGGTCGTCAAATCTCGCTGATCGCGCTCCCCTGACGCGCGACATCGCACAAGGAAGCACCATGGAAGCCGACTCCAAACTTACTGGCACGCCTCAGCGTCGCCGGCCCAAGACCGACATTCTGACGATCGACAACCGCCGCCTGGCTCCCGAAACATTGATGATGGGCTATGGCTTTGATCCGGCGCTTTCCGAAGGATCGCTAAAGCCACCGATTTTTCTGACCTCAACCTTTGTGTTCGAGAATGCGGCGGCGGGCAAACGCTTTTTCGAAGGCGTCACGGGCAAGCGACCGGGCGGATCGGAAGGACTGGTCTATTCGCGTTTTAATGGTCCTAATCAGGAAATCCTCGAGGATCGCCTCGGGATCTGGGAAGATGCCGAGGACGCCCTGGTATTTTCGAGCGGCATGTCGGCGATTGCCACCGTGATGCTGGCGCTTGTCAAGCCCGGCGACGTGATCGTCCACTCGGCCCCGCTGTACGCTGCTACCGAAACGCTCATCGGTCGTATCCTTGGACGCTTCGGCGTGCATTGGCTCGATTTTCCTGCAGGCGCTACGCGCGAGGAAATCGACGTGGTCATGACAAAGGCAAAGGCGCTCGGTCATGTCGCCCTGGTCTATCTCGAAAGTCCGGCCAATCCGACCAACGCCCTCGTCGATGTCGAAGCGGTCAAGGCGTCGCGCGACGCTGCCTTTGCGGGCGACGAAAAGCCACCGATCGTGATCGACAACACGTTTCTGGGGCCGCTCTGGGCAAAGCCGCTCCGCCAGGGCGCTGACATGGTCATTTACAGCCTGACCAAATATGCCGGTGGGCACAGTGATCTTGTCGCGGGTGGGGCGGTTGGGTCAAAGGCAATCATCAATCCGGTGCGGATGATGCGGAACACCATCGGCACGATCACCGATCCGCACTCGGCCTGGATGCTGCTGCGTTCGCTCGAGACGCTTGAACTTCGCATGAGCCGTGCGGGCGAGAATGCGGCAAAGGTCTGTGCTTTCCTGCGCGAGCAGCCGCAGGTCGAAACCGTAGGTTATCTCGGGTTTCTCGAGCCCGGATCGCGACAGGCAGACATTTATGCGCGTCACTGCACCGGTGCCGGATCGACCTTCTCGCTTTATTTGAAAGGCGGCGAGCGCGAATCCTTTGCGTTCCTCGATGCGCTCAAGATTGCCAAGCTCGCGGTCAGTCTGGGGGGTACGGAGACGCTCGCGAGCTGCCCCGCTGCCATGACACATTTATCAGTGCCGCAGGAGCGCAAGGATGCGCTCGGTATTGGCGACAATCTCGTGCGTATTTCAGTGGGGGTTGAAAACGCCGACGATCTGATTGCGGATATGCGCCAGGCGCTGAGAGCCATCTAGCGCCAGTCGAACAGCGTCCACCCTCGCTGCGCGGCCAACGTGACAAGCGGGCGGTGGGCGTTGGTCGCGAATGCTTCGTCCGCCCAGTTCAGACAGGGCGCGTCGGAAACGTGGTCGCTGTAGAAGCGGATGTGGCAGTCGTCACGAGCAAGCCCCCGTCGCGCCATCCAGGCTTCGATCATTTCAAGCTTGGCAGTGCCGTAGCAATTCTGCTCATCAATTTGCGCGAGCAAAGCCCCTCCGGTATCGCTGCGCGTCAACGTGCCGATAACGTCGTCGAAGCCAAGCGCGCGTCCGATTGCGCCTGCATAAAACGCGTACGAAGCGGTCGCGAGCACTAGATGATAGCCGGCTGTCTTGTCAGCCGAGATCCGAGCCTGTGCCTGGGGCAGGACGTTGTTCGCCAACGTTTCTTCTGCAAAGCTCTGGGCCAGTGTTGCTGCCTCGTCAGGCGGCAGCGCGCGCCCGATCAGAAGCGCATGGTTCATTTCCTTCAGGCGCGCACGGTCGATCAGCCGCGCCGCATAGAAAGCCAGAGTGAGCACGACGAGCGGTAAAAGGAACAACCGCCAGACTCCGCGCGTTCGGGCGACATGAAGCAGGAAGGGCGTATAGGTGGGACGCCGCGTGACGGTCTTGTCGAGGTCATAGACCGCAACGCGCGTTTTGGCTCCGTCCATGGCCTGCATCTAGCCTCTCGACGTCTTGCCGCGCCAGCATTAATGCCGCATCACCGGCACCGATGACAGGGGCCGACTTTGCCGAGATTGAACGCGACGGGGGCCGCGCCATGGCTTTTACCGGCTCGCTGACGCTTGCACAGCTCGGCGACCTCCCCACCCGTCTTGAAGGGCCGCACTCCGCTCTGACTCAGCTTGACTTGTCGGGCATCGATCGGATCGACACCATCGGTGCTTGGATTATCCACCGTTTCGCGCTTGAATCGGGTGCGACGATCACGGGGGCGAGCGACGACACCAAGCATTTGATTGAACAGGTGTCGCGCAGCGACCAGCCGATGAAGGTGCGTCCCGACCGGGTGTTGCCTCTGGTTCGCGTCCTGGCCGAAATTGGCGAAGCGACACAGCTCGCAGGGCATACGTTGCTTGGATTGCTTGGGTTCTTCGGCGCTGTCTGCATCGCGTTGTGGAACGTTATATGCCACCCATCCCGGTTCCGGCTTGATGCCGTCATTCAGCGGTTCGAGGTCGTCGGCGTCAAAGCCTTCCCAATCATCGGCCTGATGAGCTTTCTGATCGGGCTCGTGATCGCGCAGCAAGGCGCCGTGCAGCTTCAGCAATTCGGCTTTGAGAGCTTTACGATCAACCTCGTTGGTCGCATCACTTTTCGAGAGCTGGGTGTCCTGATGACGGCGATCATGGTTGCCGGGCGATCGGGTTCGGCGTTTGCGGCCGAACTGGGCACGATGAAGTTGACCGAAGAAATCGACGCAATGCGCACAATCGGCATTTCGCCCAACGAAGCTCTGGTTCTGCCGCGTATCCTGGCAGGCGTGCTGATGATGCCTCTGCTCGGCTTTTATGCCTCGCTGGTCGCAATCGTTGGCGGCGGGTTGTTCTGCTGGACCAGTCTTGGGATTCAGCCAGTGACCTTTATCCAACGTATCCGCGAAGTTGTGCCCATGACGGACGTATATATCGGGCTGATCAAGGCGCCCGTCTTTGGCCTCATCATTGCCCTTTCGGGGTGCTTCCAGGGTTTGCAGGTTGAGGGCAACGCCGAGCAGGTTGGTCTGCGCACCACCGCATCGGTCGTGCAGGCGATCTTTCTTGTCATTGTCGTCGATGCCATGTTTGCGGTCTTTTTTACGTCGATCGGCTGGCGATGAACGCGGCGGCAGACCCCGAAATTGTTGTACGCGTGCGTGGTTTGGTGAATCGGTTCGGCGATTCGACAGTCCATGATGGCATTGATCTCGAGGTTCGCCGGGGCGAAATCATGGGCGTAGTCGGTGGATCCGGCACCGGCAAATCGGTGCTCATGCGGTCTATCATTGGTCTGCAAATTCCCCAAGCAGGCGAGATCGAGGTCTTCGGCGAACCGATCCTGGGGCGCGATGAAGACCAGACGCTCGACATACGTAAACGTTGGGGCATTTTGTTTCAGGGCGGCGCGCTATTTTCGACGCTGACCGTAGCCGAAAATATCGAGCTGCCGTTGCGCGAATTTTATCCGCAGCTTTCCAAGCCGCTCCTGGACGAAATTGCCGGATACAAAGTTGTGATGACGGGGCTGCCGATCGATGCCGGTCCCAAATATCCGTCTGAACTTTCGGGTGGGATGAAAAAGCGCGCCGGCCTTGCGCGCGCGCTTGCGCTCGATCCCGAACTCCTGTTTCTCGATGAACCGACAGCGGGTCTGGACCCGATCGGTGCGGCAGCCTTCGACGCTCTAACCCGCGACCTGCAGCGTACAATGGGGCTGACAGTATTTCTGATTACCCATGATCTCGATACACTTTATGCGATTTGCGACCGAGTGGCGGTTCTTGCGGACAAGAAGGTTATCGCTGTCGGTACGATCCCCGAGCTGCTTGCGCTGGACCATCCGTGGATACAGGAATATTTTAATGGGCCCCGTGGTCGTGCAGCAACCGCGTCGATCGTCCAGCATCGAGATCCAAAAAAAGCTGCCGAAACAGCATCCGTAAAAGAAGGCGCCGCCTGATGGAAACCCGTTCGAACCAGGTGCTCGTTGGAAGCGTCGTTCTGGCCCTTGTCGTCGCGATTGCACTTTTCATGGTCTGGTTGTCGGGCGTTTCCGGCAGCCACACCAAGGTCTATGATATTTTCTTCAAGCAATCTGTCGAGGGATTGGCAAAAGGATCGACGGTGACGTTTTCGGGCGTGCCATCGGGACAGATTACGGCGATCGAGCTCTGGAAGGACAATCCCGAGTTCAAGCGCGTGCGCGTCGAGCTCAAGAACGATACACCGATCCTTCAGGGGACCGCCGCGACAATCCTGGGCAGTTTCACAGGCCCGTCTTCGGTCGTGCTTGACGGCGCAATCAAGGGAGCTCCCCCCATTACCGAACCCGGACCGGGTGGCGTGCCGGTCATTCCCACCAAGCGCGGCGGACTGGGCGCCCTGCTCAATTCGGCGCCACAGTTGCTCGAGCGTATTTCAACGCTCACCGAGCGGCTGACCGAGATGCTGAACGACAACAACCAGAAGTCGATCTCTGGTATTCTTGCCAATGTCGACCGGCTTTCGGGCAACCTGGCCGATCGCGGCCCAGAGATCGCGGCGACAATCGCCGAGACACGAACTGCCGTCAAACAGGCCGGCGAGGCCGCAGAAAAGATCGGCAACCTCGCGCAAACCGTCGATGGTCAGGCGGGCCCGTTGGTAAGTGACATGCGGACCGCGATTGCCTCCGCCAATCGCAGCATGACTTCACTTGATGCGACTCTCAAGGACGCGCAGCCTGGTGTGCAGGCATTCTCGAAACAAACCTTGCCCGAAATCGGCCAGCTGGTTCGCGACTTGCGCGTCATGGCCGAAAGTCTGACCGCCGTTGCGGGAAAGATCGACCAGGGCGGGGCCGGCAGCATTATCGGCAGTCCCCGTCTGCCCGATTACAAGTCCAAGGGAGACCGCAAATGATCCGTCCAATTGCTCTCGGCGCACTTCTCGTCCTTGGCGGCTGCGTCAGCTTTGGTCCCAAAGCTCCCAAGATGCTGATGACGCTGACCACCTCTGCTGCTGTTCCCACCGCAGCCGGGCGGCAGGCGTCTGTCGAAAATACGATTCTGATTCTGACCCCGACTGCGAGCGCCGCCATCTCGTCTGTTCGCATTCCGGTTTATGATGGCGCGACGATGCTCTCGTATGTGGCCGACGGAGCGTGGAACGAACCCCCGGCCCACGCAGTCCAGCGCGTCCTCTCCGAAACCCTGATGGCGCGCACAGCAAAGATCGTCCTCGACCCGCGTCAGTTTGGTGTAAACCCGACCATGCGCCTGTCGGGTCAGCTCCAGCGGTTTGGTATCGATCCGAGCACGATGCAGGCGGTTGTCACTTTCGACGCGCAATTGTCGCGTGACGCCGGTCGCCTTGAAACCCGTCGTTTCGAGGCCAGGGCGCCGGTCGGCGCGATCGACGCCGCGCAATCCGGATCTGCGCTCAATCGCGCCGCAAACGATCTTGCCACGCAAGTCGCGGACTGGATCAAATAGATCGCGGTTAGGCCAGCGATTTCGACGCCTGTTCGAAGACATCCTTTGACACTGTTGGCTGCGCAACGATGCGTTCGAGTGCAGCGCGCATCATAGCTTGCCGCGTCTCGTCGAAACGCCGCCAACGGCCCAGCGGGGGGACCATCTTGGCGGCAGTCTGCGGATTGACGGGATCGAGCGCCAGGATCTGTTCGGCGAGAAACGTATAGCCGCGTCCGGCCGAGCCGTGAAATGCACGCTGATTTACCGAGACGGCCCCGACAAGTGCCCGGAACCGGTTCGGGTTGGTATAGGCAAAATCAGGATGACCGAGCAGCTCTTCCACTGCGGCCAGCGTGTCGTCGCGTGTTGAGAGCGCTTGCGTTGAAAACCATTTGTCGATGACGAGGGCGTTCCCGCGGTAGCGATTGTAGAAAATGTCGAGTGCCGCGATGCGCTCGGGAGAATCGCCGTTTGCCAGCGTCATCAGCGCTGCCATCCGGTCGGTCATGTTGTCTGCTGCATCGAATTGGGCGAACGCCAGTTTTGCGCCCTCCGCCGGTTGGGCTGCCGCAATCGAACCAAGTGCCACATTGCGAATGCGGCGTGCCCCCTTGGCCTTGGGCGAATATTCAAAGCTACGTCCGCCGTTCGCTTCGTAGAGCGCCCGCCAGCGAGGAAGATGCGCCTGCCCAATTGCGACCCGCAGCTTTTCTCTCGAAACGCTGATCGCATCAGGATCGACGATCAACATCTGGTCGCCGATGAATGCTTCGCTGGGGAGCAGTACCGCTTCGGCAATGAACGCGGGATCGAGGTTGGGATCGCTGAGTGTGGTCCCCACCGCGTCGATGACACCTGCTGGATCGACCGGTTGGCCTGCTACATCGGCAGCCAACGTGTCGAGCATCAGCTGTTGCATCGCCTCGTACCGCGCGAAAGGATCGTCGTCATGCGCCGACAAAAAGGCGAGATCAGCCGAGCTCCGATCGGTCTCGACAATAACCGGCGCTGAAAAAGTCCGATTAATCGACAGCAACGGCGTCCTCGTCCACCCGTCGAAGCGCAATTCTTCGCTTGCCGCTTCGAGCACATGCAGTGTTTCGCCCTGATGCTCGCCGGTCGCGCGATCGAACATTGCAATTTTGAGCGGGAGGGGAAGGGGGTGCTTGACCGGCTGGCCAGGCGTCACCGCACTGCTCTGTTCGAGCGACAGGACCGCAGTCTCGCCTTCCATCCGGACGCTTGCCGTGAGCTTTGGCGTTCCGGCCTGCTCGTACCAGCGCCGGAAGCTCGTCAGGTCGATACCGCCGCCCGCTTCCATTGCACGGACGAAATCCTCGCAAGTCGCTGCCTCGCCGTCATGACGCTCGAAATATAGATCGGTTCCGCGGCGAAAGCGTTCGGCGCCTAGCATCGTGTGCATCATGCGAATGACTTCCGCGCCTTTCGAGTAGACGGTCGCGGTATAGAAATTGCCGATTTCCATATAGGATTCGGGACGAATCGGGTGCGCGAGTGGGCCTGAATCCTCAGGGAACTGGCTGGCTCGAAGGCTCCGGACATCCTCGATCCGCTTGACGGCCGCCGAACCTTGATCCGCCGAAAATGACTGATCCCGGAAAACGGTGAAGCCCTCCTTCAAACTGAGCTGAAACCAGTCGCGGCAAGTGACTCGATTACCCGACCAATTGTGGAAATACTCGTGCGCTACAACGCCCGCGACACCGTCGTAGTCAATGTCAGTTGCGGTATCGGGATCGGCAAGGATGTAGCGACTGTTGAAAATATTCAGCCCCTTGTTTTCCATCGCTCCGAAATTGAAATCGTCGACAGCGACGATGTTGAACACATCGAGGTCATACTCGCGACCATAGACAGCTTCGTCCCACGCCATAGACGCCTTGAGCGCGGCCATCGCATGCGCAGTCTTGGCCACATCGGCAGCGCGTACCCAAATGCCCAGTTCCACATGGCGCCCCGATTTTGTTGTAAAGCTGCCGGCGTTGACGCTCAACTCGCCCGCGACCAGCGCGAAAAGATAGCACGGCTTTGGATGCGGGTCGCGCCATTCGGACCAATGCCGTCCGCCTTGTGCCTCGCCTGCCCCTAGGTGATCACCGTTCGACAGCAATACGGGATAGGCCGCCTTGTCAGCGACCATCCGCACCGCATAGCGGCTGAGCACATCGGGTCGATCCGGAAAGAACGTAATCCGACGAAACCCTTCCGACTCGCATTGTGTGCAGAGCAAGCCTCCCGACGCATAAAGGCCCATCAGTTGGGTGTTGCGCTCAGGCGCGGTCTCAACTTCTGTTTCAATCGTCGCGGTCGTCCCCGCCAACGGGATCACGAGCTTTCCGCCTTCGATCTGCCAGTTGTTCACCGCCTCCCCGTCGACCTTAACCAACAGGGGCGTCAAGCCGTCGCCGTCGAGCACGAGCGGTCGGTCGTGATCACCGTTCCGCGTGACCCAAAGCGTTGCACAGATGCGTGACTTTGCCGGCGCGAGGTCGAAATCGAGCGCAATGTCGGGGACGAGCCAATCGGGTGGACGATAATCCTCGCGGCGTACGATATGGGGCGTGTTGGCGGCAACTGAAGTGGTGATTTGTACATCAAGCATGACTTTGCTTTAGCAGCCTCCAGCTAGGTTGCGAGTGGGATTGCACATGACAAGGCAGCCGAATACCCAGCCACAAATTTCATCCGACGGATGGACATGTTGCGTACTGTTCTTGCTGTGTGGCTTCTCGCCACGTCTGTCCCGCTGGCAGCGCAAAGCAGGCAACCCAGACGAGCGGGCGCTACGTGCGCATGTCGTTTTTCTCGCCAGCGACGAAATGAAGGGACGCGAGGACGGATCGCCCGAATATAATGTTGCAGCTTAATATGTCGCGCCGCAGTTCAAAGCGCTAGGCTTGGCCCCCGCCGGCGCCAAGGACAGCTATATTCAACCAATCCCGCCCGTCACCTTCCGCGTGGCCGACAATGGAAGTGTCCAACTGGTGCATGGCACGGCAGTGGCGACGCTCGAATTTGGGGGTTGATTATCTTCCGGGCGACAACCCGCTTGCAGCTGAAACGACCAAGGATGCTCCCCTGGTATTTGTCGGGCTCGGTGTCGTCGCGCCCGCTTTCAAACGCGACGATTATGCCGGGCTCGATGTGAGGAATAAAATCGTCGTCGTGCTGGCAGGGACGCCTGCAACGCTGCCGACCGAGGCACCCGCCCATTACGGCAACGGCATCAACAAACGGCGCGTGGCCGTTGAACATGGCGCGATCGGCATGATCACGGATTATACACCGATACGCGAAAAGGTGTCACCGTTTGCCCGCAGCGTTCGCAACTGGCGTTCACTTGGAGCGACCCGGGCCCACCAAGATGGCACGCCCAAGGTTCCGGGCGGCAGCGCCTCAAATCTGGCGACGTTGGGTGTGGCCGGAGCGGCGAAATTATTCGCCTGGCTCGCGAACGGCGCCGATGCGGTTTTCGCAGCCGCCAAGGGCCAAGACACCAATCCCAAACGGATGGCGCTCCGCTCAGGGCGCGCGTTGCGCTCAAGACCGAGATAAAGCCGGTTGCCAGTAGTAATGTTGCCGGGCTGATTGCAGGAGCGGCTCGCTGCTAAAAGATCAGGTCGTCGTGCTGTCGGCGCACCTCGATCACATTGCCATCTGCCCCGAAGTCAAAGGTGACACGATCTGCAACGGTGCAATGGACAATGCGGGGGACATCGCTTCGATGATCGAGGTTGCGCGCGGCTTCACGACGCTCGGGATTCAGCCGAAGCGCTCGATTCTGTTTCTCGCAGTCACAGCCGAGGAAAAGGGTCTCGTCGGCGCTGATTATTTCGCGCAGAATCCGACGCTTCCCAAGACGAGCCTCGTCGCCGACGTCAATCTCGACATGCGGATCATACCCTATGATTTCAGCGACGTCGTGGCGTTCGGCGCCGAACGGTCGCCGATCGGTCCGGCAGTGGCACGCGCTGGCGCAACGATCGGGGTCAGACTTGTCCCCGATCCGGCGCCCGAACAGGGCATCTTTACGCGGTCGGACAATTATCGCTTCGTGCAGCAAGATATCCTGTCGGTCTTCCTGGTGACCGGCCCCCGCGGTGAGGGGGCAAAGGCCACTGCCGCGTTAGAAAAGGGCCATTGCCACCAGCCATCCGAAGACATGAACCTGCCCTTCGTTTGGAGCGCAGGGACCAAATTCGTGGCGCTCAATCTGGCCATCGCGCACGAACTCGGCGAAGCGCCGGAGCGGCCGGACTGGGATCGGGGCGATTTCTTTGGCACGCCCCACCACGGCTATGGTGCAACCGGAGAGTAACAGATTGCATCGTCGTTCCCTTGCTGTATTACGTACATAATACACAAGGGGGAAAAATGACTCTTTCAATGATGGCCGCAGCGGCCACAGCTTTTGATCCGGAGGCTGCAACCCAGGCCTATCTTGCCAC
>JAYVVA010000224.1:0-3395 GCA_043787435.1 Sphingomonadales bacterium
TGTCTATCCCGGCATGGTCTCGCCAGTTATGGTGCAATTTGCCGGAGCTGGGACAAAGGTGTTGCCTTCGCACCCGAATGGTCTTGGGATCGACGCGCAGCCAGTCGGCGTACCTGCTCGCAAGCCGGACGAGAGCGCAGGATTTGGTCTTGCCTCCGAAATCGTCAAACGCTCGTTGAGCTAACGCGAATGCCACGGCGTGCGGGGGATCTGTATGGGCAGGATGCACGCGAAAAAGGCCTATGATGAGGCAATGTTTACGTCATAATACAGTGCAGGCCGCCGTTGGTGCACGACTGCGTTCGCTCGCGGAAGATATGTGACTAAAGCTTGGGCAGCGTGACTCCGCGCTGCCCCATATATTTCCCTGCGCGGTCGGCATAGCTGACCTCGCAAGCTTCGTTTCCTTTCAAGAACAGAAACTGGCACGCCCCTTCGTTCGCGTAAATGCGCGCCGGCAGCGGCGTGGTGTTCGAAAATTCAAGCGTGACATGCCCCTCCCAACCGGGTTCGAGCGGTGTCACGTTTACGATGATGCCACACCGGGCATAGGTCGATTTGCCGAGACAGATCACCAACACATCACGTGGTACGCGAAAATATTCGACTGTCCGGGCTAGGGCGAAGCTGTTTGGCGGGATAATGCAGCACTCGGTTTTGCGATCGACAAAGCTGTTCGAATCGAAATTCTTTGGATCAACGATGGCTGAATCGACGTTCGTAAAAATTTTGAACTCGTCAGCCACGCGCGCATCGTAGCCATACGACGAAAGCCCGTAGCTGATGCACCCGTCGCGCCGTTGCGCTTCGACGAACGGCTCGATCATGCCGTTCGTTTGGGCCTGCTCACGGATCCAGCGGTCGGATTGGACAGACATTCTTTCCCCTTCAAATCAGGTCGGCGGGGCCGAAAGCGTTCGGCAACAGGGCAGACAGTTTATGGCTCTCGACCGTCATGCCGTCACCCGAGGCGCAATAAATAGTCAGGTCGCGCTTGCCCAGCTGGGCAGCTTCGTTGAGGATCTGGCGGCAGCGCCCACAGGGTGTGACAGGCATTTGACCCGTTCCCCCAAGCACTGCAATCTCGACAACTTCGGCCAGCAGCCCTTCAGTGGCGACCTTTGCCATGGCGACAGTTTCCGCGCACAGCGACAGGCCGTAGCTGGCATTTTCGACGTTTGCCCCGGTGACGATACGGCCGTCGGTCAAACGGATCGCCGCGCCAACCTTGAAGCGTGAATAAGGGGCATAAGCACGGGTCGCCGCGTCTCGGGCAGCTTCGATGAGGATTGAAGTCGTGTCGATCATCCCCTGATATGTAGCACACAGATCAGCGTGAACAGGCGTCGCGCCGTGTCAAAATCGAGGTCGACCTTGCCTTCCAGTGCTGTCTTCAAGAGCTCTGCGGCCTCATTGTGCACAGCGCGTCGGGCCATATCGATTGTTTCGATCTGCTGGGGAGTCGAGTTCTTCACCGCCTGGAAATAACTGTCGCAGATCGCAAAATAATCTCGGATCGGACGACGAAAACGGCCCATACCGAGGATATGAGTTTCAAGCGCAGCCCCGTCCTCGCGTGCGATTTCGATGGCGAGCCGCCCGTCCTGGGCGCTCAGGCCGACGCGGTATGGTCCACCATACCCGTCTGACTGCGTCCGCATCGGAGCGAAGAAATTGCCCTCGAGCAGGTCAAAAATGGCGATTCGACGTTCTTGCTCGATATCGGCGCTGCGCCAGATGATTGTCGTTTCATCGAGAGTGATGTGCGAGATGCGGCGCTCGTCGGAATGATCGTGCATGCGGACTCAGTCAGCGACCCGTACGGTAACAGTAGAACTCCATCCGGCAACGAGCGGCCGATCGATTTTCTCCGTGAATGACAGGCGCACAGGCACCCGCTGCGTCACCTTGACCCAGTTTCCCGTCGCATTCTGGGCAGGGAGTAACGAGAATTGCGCGCCGGTTCCCGCGCCAATGCCGGTTACCTGCGCGGCGAAATCTCGGCCCGGAATCGCGTCGACGGCGACTGTGGCCCGCTGCCCGATCCGGATCTTGGCGAGCTGCGTTTCCTTGAAATTGGCCTCAATCCAATAATTGCTCGCTCCTACGACGCTGAGCTGGGCAAGCTGTTGCAATGCCATATTGCCAACTTGCAACCGATCAGTGCCGGTGATGCGCCCGGCGATCGGAGCGTGAACTTCGGTTCGGGCCAGATCGAGTTGTGCGCGTTCGCGAAGTGCCAGCGCTGCCTCCACCGCAGGGGCAAGACCATCGTTGCCAGTCCCGAGCGCGGAACGAGCGGCAGCGGCGGTCGACGTTGCCGATCGCTCTGCAGCTGCTGCTGCCGCGCGAGCGGCCTGAGCGGACTGGACTGCAGCGCGTGCTTCATCGAGACTGGCACGCGTCGTGAATCCCTGCTTCATCAGCGCTTCCTGACGGTGCAGCGTTTCTTGCGCGAGGCTGACCGAAGCTGCCGCAGCGGCAATATCAGCTGCCTTGCTTCCAATATCAGCATTTTTGGAGGCAGCAGTGCCTTGCAGCTGCGCCACTTGAACCTTGGCATTGGCGAGAGCTGCGTCGGCCTGAAGCAAGGCGATTCGGAACGGGGCAGGATCTATTTTGAATAGAAGATCCCCCGGCTGCACAATCTGGTTCTCGTGGACAGCGACCGCGATGATCCGGCCAGACACTTCGGGTGCTACACTGACCACAGGCGCGTCGATGAGCGCGTTGTCGGTCGAAACGGTCTTGCCTGACGTCACCCAGAAATAAAAACCGATCGCTGCAATCAGCAGCGGGACCGAGACCATCAGGAACAGATGCCGGCGCCGTGCCACCGGCGGCTCGGCTGCAAGGTCCGCGTCCTCGGCGGCGATACGGCTAATCTGATTCATTGCATGTCGTCCTGAAGTACGGCTTTGGGTCATCGCGGCGCGCTACTCAAGAACTATCCCCAGCAAAGTCCCCATATGATTGCGCGTCAACGATCAAACGGACATTGTGTACCGTGTCATTCGAGCCGATGGTACGAGGATGGTTGAACTGCTGAGATTGATTCCCGCCGCCTCGGACGCGGCGCGCGAACTTCCCCATAATATCGAGGCTGAGGCCGCGCTGCTTGGCGCGCTGATGATCGACAACCGACTGGTCGGAGATGTGCAGATGATGCTGCGCTCGGATCATTTCTTTGAGGAAATTCATGGGCGCATTTTTACCGCCATCATGAACATGGCCGACAGGAATATGGTTGCTAATCCGGTCACCTTGCGTCCGATGTTCGACAACGACGAGGCGATGAAAGAGCTCGGCGGTGCGGGTTATCTCGCGAAACTGACCGGTAGTGGCGCGGCATTGATCGGGGCGAAGGACTTTGCGCGTCAGATTTATGATCTGGC
>JAYVVA010000225.1:0-7127 GCA_043787435.1 Sphingomonadales bacterium
CACGTCGAATGGGCAGTCGCCAAGGCTTGTTGCTCCTGTTGTAGCGCGTCATATTGCCGTATGACCGCCATCGCGCAACACTTCCGCCCCGAACATGAAATCGACGAGATCGCCGACTTCATCTCGGACCGCGTCGAGGCAGTTTGTTTCCCGCAGCATCGACTGCGCTTCCGCAATGCCAAGGCGGCGGCACAGGTCGGGCTCGGCACGCTATCGGACGAGGCGTGGATCGATCATTTCGCTCGATTTACCCCGTTTGCCGAATCCCTCCCGCACCCGTTGGCGCTCCGCTATCATGGTCACCAATTCCGCGTTTATAACCCCGATATCGGTGACGGCCGGGGCTTCTTGTTCGCCCAATGTCGGGATGAGCAAGAACGCCTGATGGACCTTGGGACAAAGGGTTCGGGCACGACACCCTACAGCCGCTTCGGCGATGGCCGTCTAACATTGAAGGGCGCCGTGCGTGAAGTGCTCGCCACCGAAATGCTCGAGGCGCTCGGGGTTGCAACGTCGCGAACTTTCTCGGTTGTCGAAACAGGTGAGAACTTGCTTCGAGGCGACGAACCGTCTCCAACGCGCTCGGCGGTGTTGGTACGACTCAACCACGGCCATATCCGTATCGGAAGCTTCCAACGGCTGGCGACATTGGGGCAAACCGACGAACTGCAGCGCCTCGTCGCTTATTGTCTGAAGCATTATTACAGCGAGGACATGGGCGAACACGGCCCGGCGCGCCTGCTCGGCCACGTTGCGGCGTCGACTGCGCGTTTGGCGGCAAGTTTTATGGCCGCGGGATTCGTGCACGGCGTGCTCAATTCAGACAACATCAACATCTCAGGCGAGAGTTTCGACTACGGACCGTGGCGGTTCGCGCCGACTTTCGACCCCCGTTTTACCGCCGCCTATTTTGACCATGGAGGGCTCTACAGCTTCGGGCGGCAAGCGGAGGCGGTCCACTGGAACGTTGTCCAGCTTGCAGCGGCGTTGCAATCACTGGGAAAACCCGACGCCTTGTCTGCCGCTGTCGACTCGTTCGCAGATATTTACCGGGCGGCGCTGATCGAGCACATGCTGCGGCGTTTGGGCGTTACGACGCGCGGAATCCACGAGGATGTGGCGCTGGTTCAATCCATGGAGCAAGCGCTCATCACGTCTGAACAACCCATCGACCGTTTTTTCTTTGACTGGCGCGGTGGCGATCTGCGGACCAATGCGTCGACCTATGCCACATCCCCGTTTGATGCCTTTCGGGACGCAATTGCCCCCTATGCCCCGGATCAACCGCTCGATCATCCCTATTGGTCGGGAGTCGGCCCCTGCAGCATGTTGATCGACGAGGTCGAATCGATCTGGGCACCCATTGCCGAGCACGACGACTGGAGTCGGTTTTACGAAAAATTGTCGAGGGTAAATGAAATGAGCGACGCGCTACGGCTTGCCAATTCCTCGCGACAAATCCACACACCGATTTCCAGAGCAGGGTGTCAATGACCGCGGAACTTATCTCCTACGAGCCGGCAACCGGCGCTGAATTTTGGCGTGGACCGGTGAGCAACGTCGACGAAGAAGTCGCACTAGCGCGTGCCGCATGGCCCGAGTGGGCCGCGCGCCCCGTAACCGTTCGGATCGAAATGTTGCACCGGTTCGTCAACGTGGTCCGTGGCCGCGCCGAGATGCTGGCTGACACCATTGCGCGCGAAACCGGCAAGCCCTTGTGGGAAGCGCGAACGGAAATTGAGTCCGTGATCGCCAAAGTCGAAATTTCGGTCAGTGCGTATAACGAACGGACAGCCCAACGACGGTTCGACGGTGCAATCGGTGGACGTACGGCATTGCGCCATAAACCCCATGGGGTACTTGCCGTGCTCGGTCCCTATAACTTTCCGATGCATCTACCCAACGGGCACATTATCCCCGCTCTGATTGCGGGCAATGCCATTGTTTTTAAACCCAGCGAACAGACCCCAGCCAGCGGTGTCAGGCTGATCGAATGCCTTCACGCCGCGGGTGTCCCGGAGACGCTGGTACGCGTCGTGGTCGGCGGCCCTGAACAAGGCAAGGCACTTGCCGCGCACCCCGACATCGACGGATTGCTGTTCACAGGTTCGGCTCGGACCGGCATCGCCCTCAACCGGCAGTTTGCCGACATGCCCGACAAAATTCTGGCGCTGGAAATGGGCGGCAACAATCCAATCATCGTCTGGGATGCGCCCGACCCCTACACGGCCGCCGTCATCGTCGTCCAATCAGCGTTTACCTCCGCTGGACAACGCTGCACGGCGGCACGGCGACTTATTGTCAGGGACGGTGCCCATGAAGAACTGGTCGCGCAGCTGAAAAAGCTGATTGCCCGTTTGATCGTCGGCGAGCCGCACGCGTCGCCCGCGCCCTTTATGGGACCTGTGATCGACAACGAGGCCGCCGATGCCCTGCAGGAAAGCTTCCTTGCGTTGCTCATGAAAGGCGGACGCCCGATCGTGCAACTGGAGCGACCTTTCGAAGACCGGCCATTCCTATCACCTGCGCTGATCGACGTTACCGAAGTCAAGGAACGTCCCGATATCGAGTTGTTCGGTCCCCTCCTGCAGATGGTACGCGTGCCCGATTTTGATGCCGCCTTGGTCGAGGCCAACAACACCCGCTACGGTCTATCGGCGTCCTTGATCGGCGGCGACCCGCAGCTTTATGACCGTTTCTGGGCAAACAGCCGCGCGGGTATCGTCAACTGGAACAAGCCGACCAACGGTGCGTCTTCGTCGGCCCCGTTCGGCGGGATCGGCCTGTCGGGCAACCACCGCCCTTCGGCCTATTATGCCGCAGACTATTGTGCTTATCCGGTCGTTTCGTCGGAAGAGCAAAATCCTCGAGGGTCGATTGGTATCGGGTTGCGCCAGGATTGATAGCGGCGCTGGTCGCGGCACAAGTATCACTATGTTGATGCTTTTGGCACTGGAGCGCACATGAAAATCATGACAAGCCTCCTCGATCCCGAAGCACGCGGGCGCGTGATCCTCGTCGGCGCCGGACCAGGCGACCCCGACCTGTTGACGCTAAAAGCGGTCGCGGCACTGCGATCCGCCGATGTTGTCGTGCACGATGGCCTCGTCGATGACCGCGTGTTCGCCTACGTGCCGCCCGAGGCACAGCGCATCTCGGTGGCCAAAAAGCGCGACCGCCATACCCTGTCGCAATCGGCAATCAATGCCTTGATCGTGGCGCATGCAAAGACCGGCGCCATCGTCGTGCGGCTCAAGGGTGGCGACCCGTTTGTCTTTGGCCGCGGAGGCGAGGAGGTTGAAGCGGCGCGTGCAGCGGGCTTGCGCGTCGACGTCATCCCCGGCGTGTCGGCTGCTCTGGGCTGTGCGGCAGAAGCCATGCTGCCGCTGACTCATCGCGATTGGTCGTCGGCAGTGAGTTTTGTCGCGGGCACGTGCAAGGGGCTCGCCGAGCAAAATTGGTCAGGACTGGCCGGACACGGCCGCACCTTGGTGGTTTACATGGGGATCACCGCTGCGCGCGCGATTGCCGACAAACTTATGGCCGATGGCGTAGACCCCGGTATTGCTGTGGCGGTGCTCGAACGCGGCACCCTGCCTGGAAGTCGCGCGATGCGGACGCTGCTGGCCGATCTTGGGGATCTCGTTGAGCGCGAAAATGTGCTGAGTCCTGCGATCCTTGTGATCGGTGAAGTTGTGCTGCTGTCCGACGCCGGGAACCATCTCAAGATATTGGCCATGCAGACGGCAGATCCCGGAGGCGTGCGGAAATGAAGCTGTTAACTGGCAACGACCTGAAATCGGGCGACGTGATCTGGTGGTCGGGTAACGGCTGGTCACGCCACGTCGAGGATGCGCGCGATGTCGGCGGGCATGGTGAAGCGGTTCTTTCTGCCGAGGAAGGCGCGCGCCGTGTCAACGCCGCCTATCTGATCGAAGCCGTCGCGACGCCCGAAGGACCGCGACCAGCGCACATCAAGGACCGCATTCGCGCGCTCGGCCCGACAGTCCGTCCCGATTTGACGCTGAAGCCAGCCGATCCGGCTGCGGGCGAGTGGGTAATCTGATGTATAAATACGACAAATACGATCAGTCGATCGTGGACACCCGTGTAGCCGAATTCCGCGACCAGGTAACACGGCGGATTGCGGGCGACCTGACCGAAGATCAGTTCAAGCCGCTGCGGCTGATGAACGGGCTGTATCTCCAGCTGCACGCCTATATGCTGCGTGTTGCGGTGCCGTACGGAACGATGGACAGCCGCCAGATGCGAATGCTCGGCAAGATCGCGCGCAAATACGACCGTGGTTACGGCCATTTCACCACGCGCCAGAACATTCAGTACAACTGGATCAAGCTGGACGATGCACCGGATATTCTCGCCGATCTTGCAACCGTCGAGATGCATGCCATTCAGACCAGCGGCAACTGCATCCGCAACATCAGTTCAGACCAATATGCCGGCGCTGCCGCCGACGAGGTGACCGATCCTCGGGTTTGGGCTGAATTGTTGCGCCAATGGAGCACCTTCCATCCCGAGTTCAGCTATTTGCCGCGCAAGTTCAAGATTGCCGTGATCGCCAGTGCCGAGGACCGTGCGGCAATGCGCCTGCACGACATCGGCATCGAACTGGTCATACGAGACGGCGTTTTAGGTGGTCGCGTTTTTGTCGGCGGAGGCATGGGCCGCACACCAATGATCGCTCCCGAAATCCGCGATTTCGTGACCGCGGACGATTTGCTCAGCTATGTTGAGGCAGCCCTGCGGGTCTACAACCGCTACGGCCGCCGCGACAATATCTACAAGGCACGGATCAAGATCTTGATTCATGAAATCGGTGCTGACGAATACCGTCGCCAGGTCGAGGACGAGTTTCTCCTTGTCAAGACGCTCAACCTCGACCCGCCCAAGGCCGAGTTTGATCGAATTCGCTCCTTTTTCAAGGCTCCACCGTTCGAGACACTGAGTCATGACCCCGATCGCAGTGACCCCGATTTCGCGATCTGGCTCGATCAGAATGTTAAGCCCCACAAGCAGCCGGGTTACGCGATCGTGAACGTCAGCTTGAAGCCTATCGGCGGCATTCCAGGCGACGCCAGTGCTGACCAGATCGATGCGATGGCTGATCTTGCCGAACGCTTTAGCTTCGACGAACTGCGCGTTACGCACAGCCAGAACATTGTACTGCCGCACGTCGCCAAGCGAGATCTTCTTACGGTTTGGCAAGCGCTTGTCGCGGCAAAACTTGCCGACGCAAATCTTGACCTGATCAGTGACATTATCGCGTGCCCCGGACTCGACTACTGCAGCCTTGCCAATGCGCGCTCGATACCGGTCGCCCAGAAGATCGCGACACGTTTCGCCGACCTTGGCCGGCAACGTGAATTGGGCGAACTAAAGCTCAAGATTAGCGGTTGCATCAACGCGTGCGGTCATCACCACGCAGGGCACATCGGCATCCTCGGCGTCGACCGCAAGGGAGTGGAGAACTACCAGCTTTCGCTCGGTGGCTCGGGTGCGGAGGATGTCAGCATTGGCAAAATCACTGGACCCGGTTTCAGCGAGGACGGCATCGTCGATGCGGTCGAGCGCGTGACCGACAAATATCTGGCGGTTCGCGAAGGCAACGAGCGTTTTCTAGATACCTACCGCCGCGTCGGGTCCGAACTCTTCAAGGAGGCAATCTATGGGTGACCCCCTGCGGTTCCGCGCCGACGATGCGCACGACGAGCCCGCTGTTACCCTTGACGCCTTTCTCGCGGGGCAATCGAACGCCAATGCAGTGCGCATTGAAACAGGCGACGACGCAAGGGAGTTAATCCCATTTCTGGACCGGCTCGCGCTCGTGGAAGTTGGCTTCCCTTCGTTTCGTGACGGACGCGGATACTCGACCGCCCGCATCCTGCGCGAAGCAGGCTATGCAGGCGAACTGCGCGCCGAAGGCGATATCCTGCTCGACCAAGTCTCGTTCATGCGCCGCTGTGGCTTCGACAGCTTTGCACCGATGAAAGCTATCGACCGAGCCGCCGCAGAGGCGGCCATTGCGCGCTACGACCACGTTTACCAGCGTGCAGCGGACGAGGCGTTACCAATCTGGAAGCTGCGTCATGAGTAGCCTGCTGCGCAAGCTCGATTTGATCGACATCTCCCCTAGGTTCACGCCCGACTCCGCTGCGGAAATCAACGCGCGATT
Organism: Sphingomonadales bacterium; assembly: GCA_043787435.1. Lineage (GTDB taxonomy): Bacteria > Pseudomonadota > Alphaproteobacteria > Sphingomonadales > Sphingomonadaceae > Sphingomonas_O. The sequence goes on from JAYVVA010000225.1 coordinate 6,194, forward strand.
CGCTGGTGTCGAGACCACCGAAGTGCTCCGTTGCCTGTTCGGGGACCCGCCGTATGACGAGATTGCTTTGGTGTCGTCGTTCGGAGCTGAAAGTGCGGTTTTGCTCCATATGGTATCGCAAATCGACAAATCGGTGCCCCTGATATTCGTCAACACGCAGAAGATTTTCGGCGAGACCTTGGCTTATCGTGACGAACTCGCCGAGCGACTCGGCTTCACCGATATGCGCGTCTATCGACCTGATCCCTATTTACTTGCGCAAAAGGACGCAACGTCGCTTCGCTGGTCCTACGACCCCGATGGCTGCTGCGACCTGCGAAAAGTCGAGCCGCTGCGTCGTGCGCTCGCTCCGTTCGACGCATGGATTTCCGGCCGCAAGGGTTTTCAGGGCAAGACACGAAGTGCCCTTCCCCGCTTCGAAGAGGATGAAGGGCGGCTAAAAATCAACCCGCTCGCTGATTGGGACAAAGCTAGCCTCGACGCCTATTTTGAGGAGCATAAGCTGCCGCGGCACCCCTTGGAAGCGCAAGGCTATCCTTCGATTGGGTGCGCGCCGTGTACGTCGCAGGTGCAAATCGGCGAAGATCCGCGTGCCGGTCGCTGGCGCGGCTGGGACAAGACCGAGTGCGGGATCCACGATCCGGTCTTCTAAGCTGAACCGGTTTCGACGGCGAGCAGCTCGGCTCAATGATTGTCGGCGTAATAGCCTTCCTGGGCGAGGTCGCTGAACTTGGTAATATTGGCTTCGAACTTCAGCTTAACCTTGCCGGTGGCGCCGTGGCGCTGTTTGGCGATGAGCAGCTCGGCGGTGCCGTAGACTCGCTCCATATCGCGCTGCCATTGTTCATAAGCTTCGAAGATCTTGGCATCGTCGCCATCCATCGGTCGCTTGGGTTCGCGCGACGCAACATAATAGTCTTCGCGGTAAATGAAC
>JAYVVA010000226.1:0-2423 GCA_043787435.1 Sphingomonadales bacterium
ATCCAGCGGATCTGGACAGCGGCATTGCGGCGATGCTTGCTCATGAGGGACCTGTTATCGTCGACTGCATGGTCGCTAAACTCGCCAACTGCTTCCCGATGATCCCCAGCGGGAATGCCCACAACGACATGATCCTTGATCCTGTAGGCGTCGTGGGCACCATGGACGACGAAGCCAAGGCGCTGGTCTGATGCACATCAAGACCGGTCCCATCGAGCGTCATACGCTTTCAGTGACCGTGGACAACGAGTCCGGCGTGCTCGCGCGCATCGCAGGCATGTTTTCGGCGCGAGGCTATAATATTGAGAGTCTGACGGTTGCCGACATCAGCCAGGACGACGCGGTGTCACGGATCACGATTGTGACCACTGGCACCCCTGCGGTTATAGAGCAGGTCGTGGCGCAGCTCGACCGGCTCGTACCCGTGCACAAGGTCACCGATCTGACCGTGCTGGGTGACCATGTCGAGCGCGAACTTGCTCTGGTGAAGGTCGCCGGAGTGGGCGAATATCGCATCGAGGCATTGCGGCTCGCCGAAGTGTTTCGGGCAAATGTCGTCGACACGACAATTTCCAGTTTCGTCTTCGAAGTCACCGGCGCCAGCACCAAGATCGATCGGTTCGTCGAGTTGATGAGCGAAATCGGGCTGGTCGAAGTTGCGCGGACCGGTATTGTTGCGATGGCACGCGGCAAAACTGCGGTCTGAGGTTTTAGGCCCCTCTTCCCCTGCGGGAGAGGGAGGGGCCCACGCGACAGGCGTGGGAGGGTAAGGGATCGTCCCTCGAACCCCTCGCTCATCTGGCAAGGCAGCAAGCTGCTAAGTCTTCATATCCGCTCCCGTCGGGGGAGAGGAGCTAAAATCGGGAAACAAAAATGCGCGTGTATTACGACCGGGACGCTGACATCGGCATCATCAAGGGCAAAAAGGTCGCAATCGTCGGCTATGGCTCGCAGGGTCATGCCCATGCTCAGAATTTGAAGGATTCAGGTGTTGCCGAAGTTGCCGTCGCCCTGCGCGATGGCTCCGCCACGACTGCCAAGGCAATCAACGCCGGCTTCAAGGTGATGACCAATGCTGCGGCCGCGAGCTGGGCCGACGTCGTGATGATCCTCGCGCCCGATGAACATCAAGCCGCGATTTATGCTGATGATCTGCACGCACACCTCAAACAGGGCGCAACGCTGGCTTTCGCTCACGGCTTGAACGTCCACTTTGGCCTCATCGAACCGCGCGTTGACCTTGACGTCGTCATGATCGCGCCCAAGGGCCCGGGGCATACTGTGCGTAGTGAATACGTGCGCGGCGGCGGTGTCCCCTGCTTGATCGCCGTGCATCAAAACGCGAGCGGCAATGCGCATGATTTGGCGCTGGCCTACGCTTCGGCCCTTGGAGGCGGGCGCTCAGGCATCATCGAGACCAACTTCCGCGAAGAGTGCGAAACCGACCTATTCGGTGAACAAGCGGTGCTCTGCGGCGGGATCACTCACTTGATCCAGGCTGGCTTCGAAACGCTCACCGAGGCCGGCTATGCCCCTGAGATGGCGTATTTTGAATGCCTCCACGAAACCAAGCTCATTGTTGATTTGCTCTACGAAGGCGGCATCGCCAACATGCGTTATTCGATCAGCAACACAGCCGAGTACGGCGACATCGTTACCGGCCCGCGGATTATCACGGCCGAGACCAAGGCAGAGATGAGGCGTGTGCTCGCCGACATCCAGTCGGGGCGCTTTGTGAAGAATTTTGTCCTCGACAACCGTGCCGGGCAGCCTGAGCTGAAGGCGTCACGCAAGGCAGCCGCCGCACACCCGATCGAAAAAATAGGGGCGGAACTGCGCGCGATGATGCCGTGGATCGGTGCTAACAAACTGGTCGACAGGGCAAAAAACTGAAAAAATCTAGCGCGACGTTTTTCCTCGGGCAGGTCGCGCAGGTTCGACGATGGCGCAGCTTGGCACGTTTGCGCCGCTCTTTGCTATCGCGCGCGCTGGGCGCTGTAGAAATAAATCGCCTACCAAGAGTTTGCGTATGCGTCGTTTTGTCCTTCTCGCCCTGCCCCTGATCATCACGGCGCCGCTTGTCGCGCAAATGGCCAAACTTGGCTCGCGAAATTCTGCAGCTGTCACAGGCGGCGTCTAGGCGGTCAGTCCAAACTACACGCTGATCGGCTGGCACGTCGATCACATAGGGTTCAGCGACTATTTCGGCATCTTGGGAGTTCGACCGGGACACTGACGCTCGACCCCAAGGATCTTGATGCCGCCAATTTTGATATCATGATCCCGATCGCCAAACTGACCACCACAAACGCCGGGCTGATGGCGCATCTGTTGCGTCGAGGCAAAGACGGCGGCAAACCCGACTGCTTCGGCCCGGCGCCGGCCGATGCCCGGTTCGTCTCGACGCACGTGAAAACAAGCCG
>JAYVVA010000227.1:0-1598 GCA_043787435.1 Sphingomonadales bacterium
AAAGACCTTCCTGATGAATTCACCCGCATCGCGGCTCGACAAGTGGGCGATCAGGCGCCTCAAGTATTCCTGCGGGCAGATCGCAGTCTCGATTACGGACGGGTCATGGGCGTGATGGGCGAACTCAGCCGAGCAGGTCTGACGCGCGTGGGGCTCGTGACGGTGGACGATGCAGCGCGCTGAGCAAGCCGGTCTCGTCATCGCGATTGCGGGGCATGTCTTGCTGTTCGGTGCGCTGTCGCTAGGGTTAGCCATTGTGCCGAAGCCGGTGCCGCCGTTGACCCCGTCGGTCGATATCCAGATTGTGGATAACGTCGGGCTGACGGACACAGCGCCAAACCCGTCGACGATTGCGCCAGCCGCGAGCGTTGCCCCGGTCGTTGGACCACCGGTAGTGACAGCTTTGCCGAACCCGGTTGCAACGCCGACGTCGCCAAATGTACCGGCATCCAAGCTGCCCATGCCCATGCCCTCGCCCACGCCCTCGCGCGCGCCCGCGCCGCGAGTGGCGCCACCGACCCCCAGGCTTGGACACAAAACAGCGCCTGCGGCGGAGCCTCGTCCCAAGCTTTCGCTTGATTTGCCGCGACCGGACGCTGTTAAACCGCGCGGCTCGCGGCTGGGAAACGATTTTCTCAAGGGCGTCGCCGACCGCGCCAGCACAGCCACCGCCCAGACGGCTCGGGCTGCCGCCGGTCCGGCCGTCGCGGCCTCGCTCGCGCGCGAAGTCCTGCGTCAGCTCAAACCCCACTGGAAGGCGCCGACCGGGGCCGACGCAGAGCAATTGCGCACCCTGCTGAGCATCCACCTCAATCCTGACGGCACCGTTGCGGCAGTCAAGGTAATCGACACGACTGGCGTCACCGACAGCAACCGCGGGCAGGTGCGCCTGCATCAGGAAGCAGCGGTTAAAGCCGTGCGGTTAGCGGCTCCGTTCGTCCTGCCGACAGAACTTTATGACGCATGGAAGGTTCTGGAACCTGTAACCTTCGACAAAAGGCTGGGATAATGAAGGTACAAGCATTTTTGGTTGCGCTCACGCTCGCGGCGCCAGCCTTTGCGCAGATCAAGGTTGATGTTACCGACGAAACCACTGCAGAGCTCGTTATTGCGGTGCCGTTGATGCCGACACCGCAGGTGGCATCGACCGCTGCAGGCACGACCGATGCGCTTGGCCATCAGGTGGCCGAAGTCGTTGCGGCAGACTTGCGGGGGTCAGGGCTGTTCAAACCGCTCGGTCCGTCGGGCGTGTCGCCAATCCAGTTCGCCGAAGTTACGGCGCCGATATTTGATCGCTGGACAGGCAGCGGGGCTACGGCGCTCGTGCAGGGCTTCGTACGCGGCAATCCCGACGGTGGGATTACGGTTGGTTGTTACTTGTACGATGTTGCCTTGAAGAGCGAACTCACGCGGGCCGGCTATGTCGTTCAACCGTCGGATTGGCGCCGCGCCGCGCACAAATGCGCCGACTTGATCTATAGCCGGCTTTCAGGGGAAACACCGTTCTTTGACAGCCGTGTCGCCTATATCGCGGAGACTGGACCCAAGGAAAACCGGATCAAGCGTCTTGCTATCATGGATTCCGACGGGGCCAATCA
>JAYVVA010000228.1:0-1528 GCA_043787435.1 Sphingomonadales bacterium
GGTTCGGCGCCGGCAATGTGCATGGCTGCGCACTCTTGGTCGGGGGTGCCGGCTTGGCGTCGCTCGGCGTCGTCGAGCAGCCGATCCTCCTGATACCGGCGTTTGCTGCGATCGGCGTGGGGTGGAGCAGCCTGTCGAACATCCCCTATGCAATTGCGGGGGCGGCAGCGCCCGAAGGGCGCGGTGCACATATTTTACGCCTCTTTGGCTTTTCGACGGTTGCCCCGCAAATCGCCATGACGCTGGGCCTCGCGGCGGCGAGCCGCTTCTGGTTCGGCGACGCCGTCAATCGCGTGATGCTGGCGGGGGGGACGATGATGATACTCGCCGGGCTGGTCACCCTTGCCATGCGGGGGCGATTCGATCTGGCGCCCGTCGACTGGTAGCTCGCGGCAATCAACCCCCATAGTGATGATATCTTGTATCTTGGAACGACGCGTGCGATAGGCTTGGCATGCGTCGAAGTTTTCATGTTCCTGCGCTCGATCGCATGGCGGTCGGCCTTTCGGGATTGTGCGTCGTTCATTGCCTGCTTAGTGTCGTGTTTGTGGCGTTGCTGTCGGGAGCAGGAACGTTTCTGACCAATCCGTTGATCCACCGCTTTGGCCTGTTCGGCGCGATCGTGCTGGCGGCGTTTGCGCTGGGTCAGGGGTATAGGTCGCACCGGGCACTGCGCCCCGCTTTGATTGGCGTAACCGGAATCGCCGTGATGACACTTGGCCTGATTGCGCCGCATGGCTGGGGCGAAGTCGCCGCGACCGTTGTCGGTGTTTGCGTGCTGGCGACGGCACACTTGATGAATGCACGCGCGCGGGCGTAAACATCTGGCCATGGGCCAACACGTACACACCCTTCACCGTGGAGCGCCGCTCGCGGTTGCCGCGCAGACGGCGCTCGAGACCTCAGGCGAGCAATGGACCGGCATGCGCGCCCGCGTTTTTGATGCGCTGGCAAGCTTCGAGCGCCCGGCGTCCGCGTATGACATCGCCGAGGCGATGTCGAAGGCCGAGGGGCGCCGCGTTGCAGCCAATTCGATTTATCGCATTCTCGACTTGTTCGTAGCGGCCAATCTCGCGCGGCGGGTCGAGAGCGCCAATGCCTATTTGGCCAATGCGCATCCTGACTGCATCCACGACTGTATCTTCATGATTTGCGACAGGTGCGGCAATACCACGCATATCGACGATGACGCCGTAACGGGTGCGGTGCGCGCTGCAGCGAACAAGACGGGGTTCAACACCCTCCGCCCAGTAATCGAAGTCCACGGGACGTGCACCGCCTGCAGCTAAGCGAGCGCCTTACCCATCCGCACAAGCGGTACGGTTACGCCGTCGATCGGCGGTGTCTCGATCCGTTCCATCGGCGCATACCCACACGCCCGGTAAAGCGGCTCGCCTGACAGTGTCGCCATCATTTCGGTACGGCTGAAACCGGCGGCGCGCGCCGCGCTCTCGCACAGACCCAGGATTTGCCGTCCAATGCCCTCCCGCAGACGATCGGGATCCGTATACATCGCACGCACCCGCGC
>JAYVVA010000229.1:0-5069 GCA_043787435.1 Sphingomonadales bacterium
CCCGATCCAGTTCTGACGATACGGGACGCAACGGTTGCCGACTTACCCCTCCTCGTTGCCTTGCTCGCTGATGACATCAATGGAGCAGGGCGTGAGGTCGGGCGCGCCGGCTCGACCCTGGCTATGCCGCTGCGTTTGCTGTGATCGAGGAGAGCCCCGATCAGGAACTGGTCGTTGCCGAGCGCAATGAAGTGATTGTGGGCACGATGCAGTTAAGCTTCTTGCCTGGCCTGTCGTTCCGAGGTGCGTGGCGTGGACAGATCGAAGCGGTTCGCATCGCGAGCAACGTGTGTGGGGGCGGTCTTGGGATGGTGATGATCGAGTGGGCGGTGGCGCGATGTCGCGCCGGAGGTTGCAAGCTCGTTCAACTGACCTCGAAATCGACGCGCGCCGATGCGACCGCATTTGCGAGCCGCTTGGTTCCGAGAAAAGCCATGTCGGCATGAAGCTGCATCTGCACGATTGAGGAGGAAATATGCGAAGGTTAATTCTTGCGCTGGCGCTGATGGCTACGCCTGTATTTGCCTCGCCGTCGACCGACCTGAAAGATGTTATCGATGCGCACTGGCAGTGGTGGTTAACCAATAACCCTGTATCGGCATCGACGCTCGGCGACCATCGCGGCGACGGAAAACTCGAGGACAACTCGCTCGCAGCAGCCGATCGGCAGGCCAGCGAGGCCACCAATTTTGTCGCCCACCTCGATGCGATCTCCGATGCGGGGTTAAGCGACAGCGAGCGCACCAACAAGGCGATACTGCGGCGGCTTCTCGACGAACAGGCGCAGGCCAACCGCTTTGGTCAGCGGATGATGCTGTTCACGACCTATGCCGGCTGGCACCAGAATTTTGCAGGTCTTGCCGAGGGGTCGCCGTTTAATACGGCCGCCGATTATGAGAGCTATCTGAATCGTCTTGCCGCCTATCCTGCTTATAATGCAGAGGCGATCAGGATCACGCGCACCGCGCTTGCGGCCGGGTTTGTCCAGCCGTGCGAGGTTCTCGGCGGGTTTGAGGGATCGATAACCGGCGTGATCGCCGCAAAGGTGGAGGACTCGCGGTTTTACAAGCCCTTCAAGGGCAGCGCGCCACAGGGGATGTCCGAGATCGACTGGGCCGCCATGAGGGCCCGCGCAGCCAGGCTGATCCGCCACGCCGTCGAGCCTGAATATCAACGCTTTGCCCAATTCTATTTGGCCGAATACAAGCCCAAGTGCCGCACGAGTGTGGGCGCATCGGACTTGCCGCAGGGACGTGATTATTACGCGCTGCAGACGCGCATCCACACGACGACCACACTGACGCCCGAGCAGATCCACGCCATCGGTCTGTCGGAAGTCGCGCGGATCCGTGTCGAAATGGAAAATGTCGCCAGAGGGGCCGGCTACGCCGATCGAGTGGCATTCATTGTCAAGCTGCGCAACGATCCTGTCTACTTTGCCAGGACGCCCAATGAATTGATGGCGGCGGCGGCGCTGCAGGCTAAAATTATCGACGGGTTGTTGCCGCATTTTTACGGACGCTTGCCGCGCTTGCCGTATGGCATCCGCGCGATCCCTGCGGAAACGGCCGAAGGCACAACGACGGCTTATTACAGCGAAGGTTCGCCGGTATCGGGTATCGCTGGCACGTATTACGTCAACACGTCGAAACTGTCGCAGCGCCCGCTGTGGGAATTGCCTGCCTTGACAGCGCACGAGGCGGTACCGGGCCATCATTTGCAAATTGCGCTCCAGCAGGAACTCGACTTGCCCGAGTTCCGCAAGAACGCCGCAGGGTTCACGGCGTTTGTCGAAGGCTGGGCGCTCTATTCAGAACGCGTCGGGATCGAAATGGGGCTTTACGATACACCTGAGAAGCAGATGGGGCGACTGAGCTACGAGATGTGGCGAGCGTGCCGCCTCGTTGTCGATACCGGTCTGCATGCCAAGGGCTGGACCAAGGCGCAGGCAGTCGCCTTCATGCGCGACAATACCGCTCTGACGGGCGCGAACATCGAAGCAGAGGTAAATCGCTACATCTCGTGGCCGGGACAGGCACTCGGCTACAAAATCGGTGAGCTCAAAATCCGCGAACTACGCGCAAGGGCACAAAAGGCACTTGGACCAAAGTTCGATATTCGCGCTTTTCACGACCGGGTGCTGGGGGGCGGAGCCGTACCAATTGACGTGCTTGAGCGCGATATCGACGCGTGGATCGCGAGCAAACAGAGTTAGTGCGGCGTGTCGACGCGGGTGGACTGGACCACACTGTCTTCTGCCGAAGCGGCCTGGCGCTGACGCTTGGCGTCGCGCATTTGCTGCGCCCAGCACCCCGTCCAGCCGCCCGGCCCCTGCGCCGTGCAACTGCCGGTGCCGCTCGCACCGCCGGCGTTCAGCGTGTCATTGGCCTTAGCTGCCCAACTCTGGTTTTCGGGTGTGATCAGGATAGGACTCCGGAGTTCTTTGGGGATCCGATAGCGCTCGCTTTCGGGGCGGCGTGAACACACGACAATCTGTTCACCGCTCGTGTTGGTTGGACATTTGTCATTACCATAGAGAATGAGTACGCGATCGGTCTGCTGCGCAAGGGCAGACGTTGCCGCCATCGACGTTGCAACAAATCCAATGCTGATGGTGAGGGCCAGAAGTTTTTTCATGGGTGTTATCCTTCCACGTGCCCGATGAACGCACGATTGCCCGATTGGCTGCTTTTGACCGAACTCAGATCCGTTTCGACGCGGCAATTGCGATGCGGCACCCAAGCCGGATTGCCGCCGTCATCAACGGATAAGCGGGTGCGCGTTCAGCCCCCGAGGCCATTGCAGTTGCCTTGTGCTCGACCTCGTCGGCGCGGAAATCGGTGATCGCTTCGGACAGTTCGGGGTCGGTGTCACCGATCGCTTCGAGCTGTTCGCCATAATGATTGTCGATCTCGGTCTCGATCGCAGCGGTACAAGCCATGGCGGCCTCGGGTCCAATCAAGGCTGTAACCATCCCCAGCCCATAGCCCGCCACGTTCCACAGCGGGTGCAGGAGCGTCGGACGGACGCCGCGGCGCGCGATCATCGCGTCGAAGTGCTTGCGGTGTCGTTCCTCCTGCGACGCCATGGCAGCAATCGCTCGTGCCGCGGGCGTGCGCGTGCCCATGACGGCGAGCTGCCCCGCATAGATGCGCGTCGCGCCATACTCGCCTGCCTGGTCGACACGAAGCATGGACTTGGTGTCCGGGGTCATTTTACGTTCCTCACGAATACCAAGATGGTGACGCCACCGATGATTGAAAAGATCGCATTGAACCCGGCAAGCGAAATGCCTCCCAGCGTCCATTGTGCTGTGTCACAGCGGATGAGGGGGGCTCGCATCAGATCTTGAAGGCTGGATCCCGCCGCCGTCGATGAGCACGTCGTCAGCCCTTCCCACCAATGATATTCAACCCCTGCATGGAACACGCCGATGGCGCCCGATGTCAGGACAGCCAGCCCGGCCAAGGCAATCATCACATTGCGGGCGGGCGGGTTCAGGAAAAAGGCGACCAGCGCGAGGCCAATCGCGACATAGTGAGGCCAGCGCTGCCAGTGACACATTTCGCAAGGGTACAGGCCGCCGACATACTGCGATCCCAACGCGCCTGCCATGAGCAGTGTGGGGACGGTCAGGGCAACAGCATTGCCGCGACTGAGCGCGTTCAACGCCGGGCCGCGACCTTGGCGCCATTGGGGATCGCGCTCGGCAGTGTCGCCAGACGCGCAACCGATTTTAGAGCATAGTCAAGCTGGAAGTCTGTCACGCCTTTTGCTTTCAGCTGCTCCGCCGTCATTGAAAAACGGGGATCGGGCTTGGTGTCATCTTCGAGCAACGAGTTATCGACCTTTGCCTCGTTGATCAGGTGACGGCGCAAATCGGCCTCGCGGAAGCGGGGCCGTGTCTTGTAATCCGCGTCCGACAGTTGAGGAACCGTGATATCAGGCTCAATTCCGCCCTCCTGCACGCTGCGTCCCGACGGCGTGTAGTAGCGCGCTGTGGTCAGGCGCAACGCAGTCGTGTTGTCGAGGGGGATCAAAGTCTGGACCGACCCCTTGCCGAAACTGCGTTCGCCCATGACGAGCCCGCGGTGATTGTCCTGCAAGGCACCCGCGACGATTTCGGCCGCTGACGCCGATCCACTGTCGACCAGCACGACGACCGGCAAGCCGTGGGCGGCGTCGCCGGGTTTGGCGAAATAGCGTTCGATATCGCCCTTGCCGCGCCCGCGCTGAGATACGATTTCGCCGTGGTCGAGGAACTGATCGCTCACTGAAATGGCTTCGTCGAGAAGGCCTCCAGGGTTCGACCGCAGATCGACGACATAGCCAAGAGGTTGATGGCCCAACGACTTGTCGATGCCCATCAAGGCTGCACGAACGCTGGTCCCGGTATTTTTGGAAAAGGCGTTGATGTTGATATAGCCGACTTGGCCCTTCACTTCCCATTTGACGGGCTTCAGGTCGATGATCTCGCGCGTCAGGGTTACATCGAAAGGCTTGTCGCGGCCGGCCCGAACGATTGTAAGCTTGACCTGAGTACCGGCCTTGCCGCGCATCTGTTCGACCGCTTCATCGAGCGTGCCGCCGAAAATCAGCGTGCCGTTAAGATGCGTAATAAAGTCGCCCGACTTGATCCCGGCGCGAAACGCCGGGGTATCCTGGGAAGGCGTTATCACCTTGACCGCGCCATCCTCCATGGTGACGGTAAGACCCAGTCCGCCATAATTGCCGTCGGTCTGCGTGCGCATCTGTTCAAAATCTCGGGCGTCGAGGTAGGACGAATGGGGATCAAGCGACGCCAGCATCCCGTCGATTGCTCCCTTGATCAGTTTCTTGTCATCTGTCTTGTCGACATAGTCGGCACGCACCCGTTCGAAAACCGCCATAAACGCGTCGAGCTCGCGGTACGTCGAGTTGTCGACCGCAGCAAAAGTTGCTGTCGTCGCCGGGATCAGGGCGAGCGCGGACACGGTAATCAGGGCGCGGAGCGGCAGGCGGAGCATGGGCAATCCTCGAATCTTGGGTACATGATAGCGCGGGAAATGCAGCGCGGAAAGCTATCCGGC